>WFTX01000292.1 GCA_015485235.1 Nitrospirota bacterium
AGAGGGGGAGTTCTTCAATAATAGCCCCTGCTTCTGGTATCTTCTCAATATATTCGAAAGACATAGTCGTATATTCTATGAAAAAGCTGTCAGGATTTGCAAATACAGGACCTCTCCCCGGAGATACAATAAGGACCTCCACTGGGGAGAAGCAAGGGGAAAGAGGATGAAGGGTTAGAATGGCAACGCCCTGATCTACATGAGCGTCAGCAATGATATTCTTCCGGAAAGTAACGGCTTGTAAAAGAATAGCTCTCTCAGACCTGACACATCAGGCCGACCTTGTAAATATTGTCAGTCACCTTTTCCACCCAGCGGACGACTGCCCTGATACACTGCTCGGAGAGAAAGGTTGTAAAGAGTTCAACTGTCTGACCCTCTGAAACCTCCCTGAACATATAAAGACAGGCGCCCGATTTACTCACATTCAGGGTGATCCCCTGCTGGGGCTCAACAGGCTGAAGGCTCTCCTCCGAGTTCACCAGAGAGTAAATGACTGTGGTGATAAAGGTGTTCCGAATGTCTTTTCTGCGATCCTTTGCCATGAGACCCCACACAACCGACTAAAGTCATATAAACACAGGTCACCGGGGAAAGTCAAGCAATCCCAGGAGGTCTGCCATTTTTTTCTTGACAAAAATATTTTCCCTGATGTAATCTTTATGTCTCTGCGGGACCGGGGGTCCCGAAAACTCCATGTGAAGGGGGGTTGTGGATTGCATGCTTTAGGTACTCATTTATTGGTTGAGTTAAGGGACTGCAATCGGCGAATCCTCACCGATCTGCAAGCCGTCCAGGATGCCATGGTAGCTGCTGCCCGGCAGGCCAGGGCAACCATTGTAGATGTATCCTTCCATGAGTTTAATCCCTTTGGCATCAGCGGAATGGTAGTCATCGCTGAATCCCATCTCTCTATCCATACCTGGCCCGAGTATGGCTATGCCGCCGTGGATATCTTCACCTGTGGTGACGTGATAAAACCTGAAGTGGCTGCTCAGTTCCTGATTGAACGGTTTGAGTCCAAGAACCCCTCCATTGTCGAGATGAAACGGGGTATCCTCTCTTGCCGGAACGAGAAGCTCCCCCACAAGGTCTGCGATGCTGGGTTCCAGATGGTTTCTTGAGTTCACGACGGATCAGGAAGCAAGCCTGCACTACATAGAAGAGATCCTCTATGCCGCCAGGACTGAATACCAGCGGCTGGAGATCATGCGGCTCGGGAGCTATGGAAAGGCCCTGATTCTTGACGGGAAACTCCAGTCCGCTGAGTCGGATGAATTCATTTATCACGAATCCCTGGTCCATCCCTCCCTGATCACCCACGGAAGCCCCAGGAAGGTCCTCATTGCAGGGGGCGGTGAGGGAGCAACGATAAGGGAATGCCTCCGCTACCCCTCCATAGAAAAGGTGGTGATGGTGGATCTGGACGGTGAAGTTGTAGAGGCATGCAAGAAGCTGCTTCCCGAATGGCATGAGGGGGCCTTTGAAGACCCCAGGGTCTCGGTCTACTATGAGGATGCCCGGGGGTTCATAGCTGCTTCCGATGAGAAGTATGATGTCATAATCCTTGACCTGCCCGAACCGATGGAGGCCGGACCTGCCATAACGCTCTACACGAGGGAGTTTTACCAGGAGGTCCTTGAGCATCTTGAAGATGGCGGGATCATGGTCACGCAGGCAACCTCCATATCCACAAACAACTTCCAGGCCTTTACGATAATACTTAACACTGTAGGAAGTATATTCCCGCTGGCAAAGGGGTACTGGGCATCGGTTCCATCCTTCTTTGTTCCATGGGGTTTTGTAATGGGATCAAGGGACAGGGACCCCCTCTCCCTCCAGGACAGGGAGTTAGAGGAACGGATTGAATCCCTTTCCGGTGAGCTCCGGTTTTATAACCCCTCCATGCACAGGGGAATCTTCTCCCTCCCAAACTACCTTCTTAAGGCGATCAGAAAGGAAACCAGGGTCAACACCGATACCGACCCGCTCTCGTTTTATTGACCGTACAGTTAATTTATATATTGGTGTGTCAGGCTACTTGGTTATTGGGTTTCTCGCCATCAACCTTTATCGCTCTTTCGAACGCAGAACGTTGAACGTCTCAACGTTCTACCCGCCTATCTTGGACATGCTCCGGTTTATCTCCCTCCCTGAACCGTCACCTATCCTGTGTCCTTCCGGCTTTACGGCTACGGAGAGACGGAGGAGCCGTTCAATCTCCCCGTCATCCGCACCCATCCGGATGGCTGCCTTCAGGTCTATC
>WFTX01000293.1 GCA_015485235.1 Nitrospirota bacterium
AGTCAGAACCCTGTACCCGGCTGCACTGAGAGACTGGACCGCCACATCCCGGACAGTCTCGTCATCCTCAGCAATCAGAACAAGTTCAGTACCGCCCATCAACCCGGCATGGCCACTCTCCGCCTTTCTCTCGGGGATCTGGTCCGTAACAGGGAGGTATATTCTGAAGGTCGTTCCCTTCCCCGGCTCTGAGTAGAGATGGATAAATCCATGATGCTGTTTCACGATCCCGTAGACCACCGAAAGCCCCAGGCCTGTCCCCTTTCCCACTTCCTTGGTGGTGAAGAAAGGCTCGAACACATGCTCCTGAGTCTCTCTGTCCATCCCGACACCGGAATCCGTAACAGAGACAACCACATAATCCCCTTCCTTCTCGGCCCAGGGGTGCATCTCCAGGTAATCCCTTCCGATATGGACATCTGAAGATTCGATCAGAAGGGAACCGCCCTCAGGCATCGCATCCCTGGCATTGGTGACAAGGTTCATCAGGACCTGCTCGATCTGCCCGCGATCAGCCAGAACCGGTGCGTTTTCAGAAGGCGTTATGGTGAGGCTTATATTCTCTGGTATCACTCTCCTGAGTATGGGTTCAAAGTCCTTCATAAGCTCTCTGATATAAAGAGGTTCCGGCTGAAGGACCTGCCTCCGGCTGAAGGCAAGGAGCCCCCGAGTAAGGGTGGCTGCCCGTTCCGATGCCTTCTGTATCTGGATCACCTGCCTTTTCATCTCCGGGGAATCAAGCATCGGCTCAAGCAGAGAGGCATACCCGGTGATGGCCGTGAGTATGTTATTGAAATCATGGGCGATTCCTCCGGCAAGGAGTCCAACCGATTCAAGCCTCTGCGCCTTCAGCAACTGTTTTTCAAGATTTATCCTCTCGGTGATATCCGTGAGCGTCCCTATCACCGCAGGCCGTCCCTTCCAGTCGATCCTTGAACCATGGACCTCCACCTCTATCACAGCCCCGTCCTTTCTCAGGCACCGGAAGTTATAGTTCACAGACTCTATATCACCTATGATCCTCTTTCTCAGGTTCTCAGAGACAGTGGGCCAGTCTTCAGGATGGGCAAGATCCTTCGGGCCGAGCCTGTCAATGATCTCCTCTGAAGTATACCCGAAGATCTCGCAGAAGCGCGGGTTTACATACCTGAAAAGGCCGTCCTGGATCAGATAGACCCCTGTGAGGGAATGCTCAACGAGAGTCCTGAAACGGCGCTCGGATTCCGTCAGTTCCCGGTCCTTCTCCTTGAGCATAACATATCTCCTCTGGAGTGCATATACTGCCAGCGAAAGGGCAAGGGCTATCAGGAGAAGGATGGCAAGGGATCTGTAACCGTGAACACCCCTGTAGATGTCTCTCATGCCCGGGTCCGGCCAGGCCTCAAACCTGAGCAAGAGGTTACCGATCCGGATCTCACCGGTCCGGAGGGGCCCTGAGGGCTCATCCCCGCCCACAATAACCCCTCCCCCTCCATCGCTCACCCTGAACATTACACCTTCAATATCAGAAAGGGCGTCCATAACAAGGGGTGCTATCTGGAAAACACCATTGAGATACCCGGCACGAGTTCCCCCAGTTGAGAAAACCGGGAAATAGGTAGCCACCCCCTTGCCACCCTGGAAGAGTTCAATAACCGGGGTGACGGAGTATCTCCCACTCTTCTCAGCCTTGAGGAATGTAGCCTTGACAGCCGGGTCGGGATGGTCCTTCACATTCTTCCCGAGGGCCCCTTCGTTTCCAGTAAGGGGCATGACCCATCGGATTGTTCCATCCGGTTCTATCCAGTTTATCGCCCTGAAGCCGGGTATGCTCTGATAGACCGGCGCTGAGAGCAGTACGAACAACGGCCGGTTAAACTCACCGTTACGGATGTGGGCGCCTGCCTGGTCGGCGAGGGACCTCAGGACAGCCAGTCTCATCTTCACCGCTTCCTCTGTCCTCACCTCGGCAGTCTCGATGGACGCAGCAAGCCTGTTCGTGAGCATGGCCTCTTCATGGCCCCTTCCTGCCCACCAGAGGGATGTTAGTGTTACGGCGGAAAAGAGGAAGACCATCATGGGAAGGCTCCTCTTGAGGAGTGAAAGCGGCAGATTTCCTCTCCCTTTTTCCAAAACACCCTCCTTTCAGGATGTTGAGAGGCCCGGCAGGCCTACCCGCTATACCCTGAAAGAGAATGGGCGGGCAGGTCGCTAAGAACAAGAGGCCCGACTTGCCAATACAGGCATTATATCAGATTTCTCCTGACTCATATTATGATAACGAATGAACCGCGGCAAATAGCCATATTACATCCCGGTTTGATATACCTTCCTGCTTGTACAGTAATCATAATCATCCCCTGGGAAACCGCAGGGGAGTCTCTCTATTTTTATCGGAAGTATCAGGAAAGACTTGAGCTTACAGCAATATAAAATCCACCCGGGAATGGCTCCCCGCCTGTTTATGCAACGTTTAGGTTGAATAATGAAGGCCCGGGATGACGGTCCGGAGAAAACCTCCTATTCTGCTCTGCACTGCACCCCTACTATGGATATCCCCTCGTGGTCAGCAGTCCTGACCATCTCTTCCTTCTGCAGTATCAGCGACTTTCCCGCCTCCACTGCCAGGACAGTCCCGCCTACACCAATCAGGGTCCTCAGGGTATCAAGACCGACCACAGGCACATCAAACCGGAAGTCCTGTGCCGGCTTGCTCACCTTCACCACCACAGCCCCTCCTCCGGCAAGGCTTCCTCCCCTCCGGATCGCCTCGTCAGTCCCCTCTATCGCCTCAACCGCCATCACCGCCCTGTCTTTCACAACAACGGTCTGGCCGATGTCAAGCCTCCCCATCTCCCTGGCCATTCTGATCCCGAATTCTATATCATTCCATTCTTCCCTTGACGGGTTACGGCGGGTAATCACACCCTCAGGCATCAGGAGGTCTCCGGCAAAGTCTGTGGTATTCCTGACAGTGATCCCAAGGGAGGATATCTCATCGGTAACCGCCTTCATTATGGTGTCATCCTTTCTGTCACTGAGCCCCATCAGCAGGCCTATCGCCTTCAGATCCGGCTTTACTCCCCCCCTGTAGGCAAGCTCCTTTGTAACCTTTCCGGCCATGACCACCTCCCTCACCCCTGACTCCCTGAGCCTCCTGAGAAGGGTGCCCAGCTTACCCACATTCACGCGGACCACTTCATCGGCAGCATCGTCGGGTACTGCTGAGACAGGCTCGAGTGCGAAAAGGACTACATGATAGCCCATCTTCGCCGCCTCCCTGGAAACGAGGACAGGCAGCTCTCCGTCTCCGGCAATGATCCCGAGGCTCTTCATCCTGAGAGAAACTCCTACTCTGCCTCGGCCTTTCTTGCCGCCCTGGCTATGCCCCGCCTGTTCTTGTTGATAAACTCAATGAGGTGGGCGATCTCGTCGGTATAGGGGAGTTCTGCCTGGACCTTCCTGACAGCCTCCTTCATCGAGGTGTTGTCCCTGAAGAGTATCCGGTAAGCCTTTTTCAGTTCACTTATCGTCTCAGAGGAGAAACCCTGTCTCTTCAGCCCCACGAGATTCAGCCCGTAGAGCCTCGCCCTCGGGCCTGAGGCAAGGGTGTAGGGCGGGATATCCTGAACCACTCCGCTCAGCCCGCTCACCATGGCCAGGGCACCGACCCTGGCAAACTGGTGTACTGCGGCAAAACCGCTCAGCACGGCGTTATCCTCCACCTCGACATGCCCGCCAAGGGTGGCGGCATTGGCCATTATCACATTATCACCGATCCGGCAGTCATGGGCTATATGCACATAGGCCATCAGGAAATTACCGTCCCCGATTCTTGTAAACCCGTCTCCTCCTACGGAACCCCTGTGGATGGTTATGAACTCCCTGATGATGTTTCTGTCGCCAATCTTCACACCGGTAGGCTCTCCTCCGTACTTCACGTCCTGGGGAGGAAGACCTATTGTGGCAAAGGGAAAGATCCTGCAGTCCTCACCTATCTCTGTATCCCCCTCGATCACGACGTTATTTGCAATGGTCGTACCCTTTCCTATCCTGACACCGTCACCGATAACGCAGTACGGCCCGACGGTCACACCATCCCCCAGTTCAACGCCCTCTCCTATTATCGCTGTCTCATGTATCTCAGGCATCACTGAATCTCCCTGTCTGTAACCATTGCAGTAAACTCTGCCTCTGCCACCGTATTGCCGTCCACCGTGGCAGTGCCTGTAAACTTCCAGACCGACATGCGGGTCCTGATGACGTTCACCTCGATCCTCAACTGGTCACCGGGGATTACAGGCTTCCTGAACTTTGCCTTCTCTATCCCCATGAAAACCGTGTTTCTTCCCTTGACGCCAGACAGGATCGCAAGGACCCCTGAGACCTGTGCCATGGCCTCGATTATCAGCACTCCGGGCATTATGGGGTTCCCCGGGAAATGCCCCTGAAAGAAAGGCTCGTTTATGGTGACATTCTTTATCCCGACCGCCCTTTTGTGCTCTTCAAACTCCACCACCCGGTCTACCAACAGAAAGGGATACCGGTGGGGAATGCTCTCCATGACCTCTCTTACATCAATCATTCTTACCTCCCGGCTGATTGTTTTTCTCCTCTACTCTGCATATCTCCCGCAGCCTTTCCACCTCTTCTTTCAGTTCCCTGAGGTCCCGGAAGAGATCGGGGAGACGTGCAAAGAGCCCCTGGAGTCTCAGATATTCCCTGTGAGGTCTTGCAGGGGCACCAAGATAAACACCGCTGGCAAGCCTGCCCATGACACCTGACATCGCACCGACTACTGTATTGGACTCTATCTCGGCATGATCCGCAACCCCCACCTGCCCGGCAAGGGTGACATGGTCTCCAATCCTGACGCTCCCGGCGATACCGACCAGTGAGACGATTATCGAGTGCCTGCCTATTGTTACATTGTGAGCGATCTGGGCGAGGTTATCCACCTTGGTCCCCTCTCCAATCACAGTATTCCCCGTCGTAGCCCTGTCAACGCATGAACAGGCCCCTATCTCCACATCGTCACCTATAACCACACCCCCGACCTGGGGGATCTTCCTCTGCCTTCCCTCGTCAGGGATATAACCGAACCCGTCAGCCCCGATCACGGCATTGGGGTGGATAATCACCCGTCTGCCTATCCTTACCCCTTCCCGGATCACAACGCCGGGATGGATGATGGTATCATCCCCTATCTCGCTACCCTCACCGATAAAGACCCCGGGGTAAATGGTGACCCTCTGGCCGAGCCTGACACCCCGTGAGATGTAGGCAAAAGGATAAACAGTCACACCCTCTCCTACAGAAACATCATCTTCCAGATGAGCACCGGGAAGAACTCCGAGTCTTGGGAGGTCCTTCCTGTAAAAGACCTCCAGTGCCCTCACAAAAGAGAGCATCGGGTTATCGGAAACCACACAGGGCCGGTCAATACTGCCCTCCAGTGCGGGAGGCACAATAAAGGCCGAGGCCCGGGACTCAAGGCCACTTTCAAGGGCATTTTTATCCCTGATGAGGGTTATGTCACCGGGACGGGCATCCACTATCCCGGCCACCCCTGTCAGCTCGATATCATCCCCTGCCGGCCTTCCCCCGATCTCCCCTGCAAGGTCGGAAAGTCTCATTTTTTCTCTTTCATCGTCTTGTTCACTTCTTTAATCACCCTGTCCGTCAGATCAACGGACTTGTCCTTGTACAGGAGGAACTCCTCAATATTCTCGAATATGAAGGTGAACTTTTCATCCTTGCCAATCTTCTCGATGATTTTTCTTATCTCTTTTATCAGTTCAAAGGTAAGTTCGTTCTCCTTCTTTTTCACTTCTTCCTGGGAGTCCTGGACAAGCCTCTTGTACTCCCGCATCTTCCTGTCCAGTTCATCCTGTTTTGCCTTGAGGGCATCCTTGGAAAGAACGGTCCCCTTCTTCTCGAGTTCTGCCTTCAGACTCTCCACTTCCTTTCCCTTGGCATCAATCACCTTCTGTTTCTCCTTGATCATCTGCTCCAGGTCGGCCTTTGCCTTCCTCCCGCTTTCCGACTCGTTCAGGGCCCTCTGAAGGTCCACATAGCCAATCTTAAGGTCATTAGCCATGGCGGGCATGGAAAATACCAGAAGCATTATCAGAAATACAGGTCCTGCAAAAATCCTTTTCATCATAACAACTATACCTCCTTTAGTTTTTGAACTTCGCTTTCATGCATGGCTGGACACGAAGTTCCGGAGGAATGGAGTATGGCCTCCAGGCCGCCTTTCCTCTGGATTGTGTCCATATCCTTAATGCCTATGAGGCTTGGAGCCCCCCGTATTCATTTTTGCACCTACAGGCCCGTAATGTACGCATTTAGAAGAAACTCCCAAAGGCAAACTCAATCTTACCGTTGTCCTCATCCTCCTTTGGACTCAGGTTGAACCCATACTCAATCCTGACCGGGCCGAAGGGGGAAAGCCATCTGATGCCCCCGCCGGTGGTATACCTCAGGTCACTCAGGAATGTCTCGGACTTATCGTATGCCCTTCCGACATCAACAAAAACCACCCCCTTCAATTTGGCCTCTTCAAAGATGGGGAAGATATACTCGGCATTGAAAATTATCTCGGAGTTACCACCATACACCTCGCCTGTATCATCACGGGGACCTCCCTCTCCAAACCCAAGGCCCCTTACCGTATAGATGCCACCCACATAGAACCTCTCGTAAAGAGGGAGGTCATGTCCGAAAAGTCCTACGGCATAGCCGATCCGTCCCCTGAGTGCTATGGTCGTCTTACCTACGGGAAAGAACCAGGCTGAATCAAAGAGCCCCTTCACAAAATAATTGTCACCACCTATACCGGCATAGGTCATGATGAGAGAGTGTCTGGTTCCCCTTGAAGTGTCAATGTAGTTATCCCTCTCATCCCTTGATATGCTCAGTGTTATACTGCTTGTCGTGTGTGTACCTATCTGGTCCTTTATGATGTTTGAGGCCTCATCATCGACATTCTCGATGGTGGCCCTCTCAATCCTGTATGTAGCCCCGGCAGACCAGTACTCCCGGAATCTCTTACCAAAACCTATGGACCCCCCGGTCGCCTTCTTGTCGTAGGAGATGTAGTCTCTCTCTGTGTTATAGGCGCTCAAGGTCATCGATACGGGCTTGTCAAGGAACCAAGGGTCACGGTAGGAGAGTTCGTAGAAGCTTGAGCTTCCGCCTATCTCAGCCTTGACCTTGATGTATCTGCCGGTCCCGAAGAGATTTGCCTGGGTAAGATCAATGATCCCCACCAGCTTGTCAACCGTGCTGTACCCGCCTCCAATGCTCAGAAACCCCGTCGCCTTCTCTTTAACCTTGACATCTATATCTATCGTCCTGCTTTCAATCTTCGGCTTTGGTATAAGCTCCACCGTCTCGAAGAAATTCAGGTTTGTGATCCGCTCATAGCTCCTCTTCAGGAGCTTGCTGTTGAAGGTATCTCCCTCGCTGAACCTGATCTCCCGCCGTATCACCTTGTCAAGCGTCTTTGTATTTCCAATCACCTCAATCCTGCCTATATGAAAGATCTCCCCTTCATCGACATTTATCACTATTGAGGCTGTTCTGGACTTTTCATCAGTCACTATGCTCGGCTCGACAGAGGCCATGGCATAGCCCCGTTCTGAATAGTAAGCCGTGGCCTTTGCAATCCCATCGGAAAGTTTCTTCTTGCTGAAGATATCACCCTTCTTCAACTCTATCAACTCCCTGAGCTTCTTTTCATCCACTGCCCTCTGACCCCTGAACCGGATTTCGCCGACCCGGTACTGAGGCCCCTCGGATATCCTGAGGGTGACGATCATCTTCTTTCCCTCATCAGCAAGTCTTATCTCCGGATCAGAGACAGTCGCCTTGAGATATCCATGGTTATAATAGAGGTTTCTGACCCTCTCAAGGTCCTCCCTCATCTGGGCCTTCTGGTAGTAGCCGCTCTTTGTAATGAAAGAGAATATCCACCAGCTCCTTGTCTTCATTACCTTCTTTATCTGCCTGTCGGAGAGGGCGCTATTCCCCTCTATCCGGATCTCATCTATCTTCACCTTTTTCCCCTCATCAATAAGAAACGTGACGGATACTTCGTTCTCGGCAACCCTTTTCATCACCGGGACTATCCGCGCATGCCAGAATCCCTCGGACTCATAAAAATTTCTGAGGGCTGCCACGGTGTCCTGAATCAGGGTCACATCGGCCAGGGCCCCGGGGGCAAGGGTTATCTTCTCACTGAGTTTATCATCGTCAAACTTCTTGTTCCCTTCAAAGTCCACCTTTACTATGGTGGGTTTCTCCTTCACGATATATATAAGTTTCAGGCCCCCTTCGTAGAACTCCGTCTCAACCCTTACATCATCGAAGTATCCCATGCTGTATATGTTTTCTATATCCTCGGAGATCTTGCTGCTTGAAAGGGGCTCTCCCACCTTCTGGGTTATCCTCTGCCGGACCGCCCCTGGTTCGATCCTCTTCACCCCCCTTATCTCGATCGAGTTTACCACCGGTCCCTCCTGTCCGTAGAGACTTCCGGACTGAAAAACCAGTAAGACCATGACAATAAGGCCAAAAAACACTCCGGGAACTCGCCTCTTCATCGCTTTTTCTCCCTTATTCTGGATTTTCGTGAAAATGAAAGATAGTATACCACCATCCATTCACAGAGGTAAACCAAACACGACCACCCAAAAATGCCGATTGACTCATCAGTCAGCTACAAGGCAGGAGGGTATAGGCTTTTCGCCTCATTCTCGCAGGCCATCCATGGCAGCCATACCCCAAAAAGTCTTCGACTTTTCAGGGACCCCTGCTCCGAGGCAGGCAATCTGCTTCACCTTCCTGGTGAAGATCATAGATTGCCTGAAACCGCTCAAACCCTATGCCCTCCTGCCCTTTATTGTTGGGGTATTTTTTCTATCGGCAATCTGGGGCTTGTCTCTGACTATAAGGGGAAGGTTTTCCCAAATGGGGAGCAGGGTCTTTACCGTCCCCCCCCCAAACATTACTGCAAGATAAGCGGAGAATGTATGAAATTTTCATTGTTGTCAGGAGGTTAGATAGTTGCAGACCGGAGGATGACGGTGTTTTCCCCATGGCAGAACTGTTGAATTCCGGGTGGCACGGTAATTGTATTAAGCACTGTATGGTTGATGTTGACTATGACATTTCAGACCTGAACTGTGCGATTCATTGCAATAGTAGTAGTATCTGGCAAAGGCGCCTCGTAATCCCATTTTAATGCAATGATAATTAAATTACAAAAAAGGACCATTATCAAACTAATAGTTGAAAGGCTGGTAGTTGGTTCATGGATAATAAGGTATTGCTAAAATGGGGATTACTCCCCGCCTTCACCAGCCCCGAAGCCTGATATTCAGATATCATCAGGAGAATCGCTCAATTCGGGTTCAGAAAAACTCAAAAGAAAGGAGGAAAGAGAAATGAAAAAGATTTTAACAGTAACGGTTCTTACCCTGTCTTTGGTTGGGGCCACATTTATGGTACCCGATGATGCAAGGGCAATGAACAACGAGTCTGCAGCACTTCTTACGGCAGGGATCGTCCTTCTTGGCATCCCCATAATGAACGCCATCGCACAGGAAAGCCAGCCCCATCACGAAAGGGTCTATTACAATACTCCGGAAAGAGTCGTTTACAAGAAGGTCTATGTTTACCAGGAAGCCCCGCGCTGGCACAGACACCGGAGCCATGCATACAGGAGGGGCTGGCGGGATGAGTGGCGGTATCTTGAAAGAAGGGATTACGAAAGAGGAAGAAGGGATGCCTGGCAAGAGTATTATGGGTACTGATCAGGCTGTCTGTTACCTCCCTGGTAGAACGGCCTCATCATGAGGCCGTTTTCTTTTTATTCCGGAACAGGGTTTCGGCTATTTGAAGAATCATTCAGACCTCCAACTTTCGTATCGTCTCATGTTGTTTCTGCCGGCAAATTCGGGGATTTGCTTTCTGGATAAAAGGCGGGTGCTTGTATTATTAACCCGGCCATCAAATATACTA
>WFTX01000294.1 GCA_015485235.1 Nitrospirota bacterium
GTATAAGAGACAGAATCCCCCCGCCGTCCGGAATCTCCTTCTCCTCTTCCTGAACCCCCTACCCCTTCAGCGGAGACAGATCATCCGGCCGCAGTTGATAAGCCTGCCCCGGTTGAAGAAAGCCGTGAGAAAACGCCCCCTGAACAGGAGGTTACTCTCACCGCTGCCCCTCCTCATCCGGCTCAGGAGACCCCTCCTCCTGCCGGGACTGAGCCGGAAGCAGAAAGCGGGGAGCCTTCCATGGAGTCCTCAGAGACAGCCCCCCCTGCAGGCGCTGTTCATGATGAGGCCCCCGGGGAGGAGGAGCCCCCGGTAACCACCAGTGAGGCTGACGCCCCGGCAGGGCAGGCATCAGAGGAGGAGACTGAACCGATCAACCAACCCCTGGATAATGAGCCACCCCCCATGAACCCGGCAGCCGCAGAAGGGCCGGAGCCTTCCCCGGCTGTGGAGACGGAGAGGCAGGAGGCCCTCAGGCAGGAGGATGTAAACGATTTTCTGAAGAGATACGTCTCCCTCTATGAAAAGGGGGACATTGACGCCTTCATGGGACTTTTTGACAGGGACGCAAAGGAGAACGGCCGGCCCATATCCATCATGAGGGGGAGGTACCGGGAGATATTCAGGAAGTCCAGGAACAGTTACCGGTTGAAGGAGATATCCATAAACCTGAAAGGCCCCGATACTGCCGATGTCTCGGCAATCTTCCATATCAGCAGGACCAATCTGGAAGACGGCAGGA
This sequence comes from Nitrospirota bacterium, assembly GCA_015485235.1. GTDB lineage: Bacteria > Nitrospirota > Thermodesulfovibrionia > Thermodesulfovibrionales > JdFR-85 > WFTX01. Next base: position 743 of record WFTX01000294.1, read on the forward strand.
ATCTTCAGTTCCGGGGAAGAATAAAATGGATCATAAAAAGGATCTCCGATTCTCTGAAGATAGTGAGCCTTCAATATGATTAGTCCCATCCTGGTCTCCATCACCGCCCTCTCGGTCCTGTTCTTCGGGTCTGTGGAGGCATGGGCCTTTGCCATAGTCGGTGCCTCCACCCTTGCGGCCTTCAACCTCTGGGTTTACAGGGTCGGCAGAACCCCCGTCAGGCCTGTATCGAAGTGGCAGAAGGCCCTCTGTTTTTCAGTGGCCGGCCTGATATCCCTCTTCATCTTCCAGGTCCTGCCCCTCCCAGCCTCCCTGCTGAAACTCCTCTCCTTCAGGTCCTATGAGATCATGAAAGAGATCCATACAGAGCCTTTCAGTACCGGCAGCATAAGTTTTTACAGGTATTCCACCCTGAACGGCATTGTCAGGATGGTCATATACCTCATGGTTTTTCTCATGGCAGTCTCCCTGGCCGGGAAAGAGGCCTCAGTGAAGAGGACCCTTGCCTCCTTTGTCGTATTCGGTTTCCTCCTTTCCTTCTTTGCAATCATTCAGAAGGCTGCCTGGAATGGAAAGATCTACTGGTTCAGGGAACTGACACAGGGTGGCTCTCCCTTCGGCCCCTTTGTCAACAGGAATCATTTCGCCGGCCTGATCGGGATGATCATCCCCCTCGGGCTGGGCCTCTCCCTTGAGGAGAAGAAGATGGAAAAGAAGCTGATCCTCATATTCCTCTCGTTGATCATGGCCCTGGGGATATTCTACTCCCTCTCAAGGGGAGGGATATTAAGCTTTCTTTTCTCAATGGTCTTTTTCATCGCCCTTGTCATAACAAGGAGGCATTACAGGAGGTACATCCATTATCTGATCATCTTTCTCTCAGGAGTGATCTCCTATCTCCTGTACCTCGGGATATCACCGATAGTGGAGAGGTTTGCAGAGAGCGGTCTCAGTTCAGAAGGGAGGATGCTGGTCTGGAAGGCCACATTGAAGGCCTTTGCGGATTTTGCCTGGTTCGGGACAGGCCTTGGAACATTCAGATATGTCTTTCCGCTCTACTATCCCGAGGGGCTCCAGAGCAGATTCCTCTATGCCCATAATGATTACCTCCAGTTCCTCCTTGAGACAGGGGCCGTCGGCGCATCACTTCTGGCCCTGGCATCCGTATCCCTGGCCGGCATTGCCTTCAAGGCCTGCTCGAAAGAGAGCCCGTCATTCATCATGGCTGCCCTGGCCACTTCCACGATTTACATGCTTGTTCACAGCTTCTTTGACTTCAACCTCCATATACCGTCCAATGCAATAATGTTTTCCGTCATCCTCGGGCTTCTCTACGGCCTGGGGGACAGGGGGCCTGTCTCCTCTCACGGCTCTGATAAAGGGCCGGACCGGCCTGGGCATGGGAGAAGATGAAGAGGGGAAGGCTGATACTGGTCCTTGCCGCCCTTGTCGTACTGGCATATTCCCCTGCCGAGGCGGGCAGGAACCTGATACCCAATCCCGGGTTCCTTTCCCCTGACGGGAAAAACCCCTTTTTCTGGCATCACGGTGTATCAGATATCGGGAGGGTAAGCAGAAGCAGGTTTTCTGTCGGGGTTAGAGGCAACCCTCCCCTGCCTGCCATCTCCATCACAGGGGGTAGGGACCGTGAGGGTTACTGGTACTGTCTGATAGACGGGATAGAGCCCGGGAA
>WFTX01000295.1 GCA_015485235.1 Nitrospirota bacterium
GAAGCAATCTCATTTCATTGTATATCAATATGTTGTGAGATCGCTTCGTCGTTTCACTCCTCGCGATGACGGATTCCCCGGAATTAATCAGAGGTTCCTTTACCAGTAAAATCTGAGAGTCAGGATGCGGCTGTGTAAAGCGGGTATCGTGGAGCGCAGGTAGCAGGATACCCGCCTGTCAGGGGCTTCCACGCCCCATCCTGTCTCAGCCTCGCCTTCAGCTTTTTTCCTGGAAACCGGGTGCTTCCCCACTGCGTGTTCACGTCTGTTCAAATCTGAAACAGCAAAAATTGCCTCCCTTCAGAGAAAATCCTTTTAAATCAATATGTTACAAACTGGCACGGATATTGACTTTGCTTAAGTGTAATCGACAGAGCGTTTACTGCCGGAAATGGTTTTGAGAAAGGAGGTGAGTCCAGGATGAGGAGCAAGGTCCTGTTTGTGACAAGGGGAGATGATGAACAGTTTCATGACGGGTTCGTTTACGCAACCGGGCTTGCAAAGATTGCAGAAGGTGGAGTGTTCGTGCTTTTCCTTCACGAACGGAAGATGCTCAGGGAGTTCGAGGATGAGATGGCAGCGGCAGCCCTGGCAGGAGAGGGTGATTTCGAAGCAGCGAGGGAGATTCTGAACGAGGGCAATCCTGACCTGAAGGATGAGGCGGAGCAGCGGATCAGGCAACTGCAGGCATTGCACGGAGGAGATGATCTGATAGTTGACTACAGGACGGGTACAGACGGAGTTGTCCCTGCGATCAGGACCGTCCTGCAGGAGCATCCTGCCATAGAGATCGTAATAATCAGCCCGTCCCTCATGGACGGAGAAAAGTCCCTGAGCTTCAAGAAACTCAGGAGGAAGATTTCCAGGCCTGTTGTAACCATGTCGAGACCGGCGAGGGCCTGAAACTAAAACATAAAAGGAGGATTAAAAATGACTTTCTTAAAAAGACTTGCCAGAAAATTCGAGGATGAAATGGCAGCAGCAGGTATCGCCCAGGCAGGGGATACGGAACTTGCCAGCCAAATGATCAAGGAATCGTTAGCAAAAGAATCCCAGGAGCACCCATCCCGGCAGAATCAGGAAATGATGCATCTCTCAGCAGAGCCGGCTGAGGGGAAGTAGGAGGTAGCAGAATTATGTCAATGTTCATGGTGCTTCTTGTTCTCGGGGTGTTCGGTGGTTTCCTGTCCGGCTTGCTGGGACTGGGCGGAGCCATAATAATGATTCCCCTCATGCTGACTGTGCCCAAGATGCTCGGGGTGGGTGCCCTCAGCATGAAGGCAGTGGCAGGGCTTTCAATGATCCAGGTTGTGTTCGCCTCCCTTTCAGGGGTGTTCAGACACAGAAAGAACAGGTTCGTGAGTATGAAGCTCCTGCTCACCCTGGGTGTTGCAGTAGCGGTAGGCTCGGGTTTCGGTTCCACCATATCCAAGTATATGAGCAACCAGTCGCTGATGATTGCCTTCGGGGTAATCGCTGTGATCGCTGCGGTCATGATGTTTATACCGCCCAGGGAAGAGAGTGACGAGATTAAAGATCCTGACAGCATAGAGTTCAACAGGCCCCTCGCTATTGTCCTGGGATTTGTGATTGGTTCCCTGGCAGGCATGGTCGGTGCTGGAGGCGGTTTCGTGCTGGTGCCCGTAATGATCTACATACTGAGGATCCCTCTCAGGGTCACAATAGGCACAAGCCTCGGCATAGTGTTCATAGGGGCCATCATGGGAGCCATCGGGAAGATGGCCACCGGACAGGTGGACTGGATGCTCGCCCTTGCGCTTATTGTGAGTTCCATACCGTCTGCCCAGATTGGAAGCATGGTGAGCAAACGTACTCCGGCACTGGTACTGAGGTATTCGCTCATGCTGGTCATTGTGTTTACGAGTGCCGAGATCTGGTATAAGATAATAGCCAGATAGCCCCCGCCTCCCTTTTATCTTATACCACCTCCAGAGGGATGTGCAGTTTACTGCACATCCCTCTACTTAACCGGATACCCGGCATCCATATCATCCCGGTGTGTGATATCATAGAATCATGGAGGAGTGAGCGTGACAAGAATACTGGCTATTGATGACCCCCGCATGAGTGACAGTCTCCTCTCTGCCGTAAGACACTGGTGTGATCTGACCGGTGGAACTGCAAGGATTCTGAGCGTGGTTGATGAATCGGTTGTAAGGGACACCACCCGTGCCATCGGTGTGATTGGCAAGGTCTCCTCCGCTGTGAAGGAGGACTTCATCAAGGAGAAGGAGAAGGTTATTACAGCCCTCCTGTTTAATGCCGGTTTTGAGCCGGAAGATGGTATAAGCGTAAGGGCGGGTAATCTGCTGGAGGAGATCAGGAGAGAGATCGACTCATATAAACCCGATCTTGTGATTACCACATCACGGCTAAGAGGAGGGGTGATAAATGTTACAGAAGGGGTTCTTGAGTACACAAAGGGGAATGTTCTAATACTTATAGCCCCATACAGAAGAAACAACATAAAGTATGCCCTGGTTGCCATGGACAGCGATGCACAGGACCACAGGGCATTTCATACCGCAGTTTCACTGCTCCGGAGGTTCGGCGGGCGGGTCCACCTGGTGGTGGCAGTAGAGGTGAACGAACAAATACTGATCAATGCCCCGGAGATTATCGAAGGTAAATATGAAAAAGCGAAGCGCCTGATAACCGACCTTGCAGAAGCAGGACTGAAGAAAGGAGTACCGGTTACTACAACCCTCAGGGAGGGGACAATTACTGAAGTGGTCAGCAGAGTCGATATCAATACCCAGCCTGATCTCATTCTTATCGGGGGTGACAGTGGCACGGGTATCAGCAGGCTGATCATGGGTAGTGAGGCCGGAAGTCTTGTCAGGAAGGTCCATGCTCCGGTACTGGTGTGCAAGAAAGATATCGAACTCGGTTAACACCGAACACTTCAGAGCGCCTGCTGAGTTTCCTCATCTGAGCCATCGTCTTTGAACCTTTCCACTCCTTTTGACCACATACTATCAGAGAGGCAATCATGACTCTCTGAGAAATCATAAGCATTCTCCCGGAATCACCCTTCTACCCGGAACTGCTCCTGAAGGAGAGGCTGGTAGTTGTTCGGGGACACCTTGTGGAAGCCGGAAGTGCTGAGGAGTAAGCGAATACTTTTTATCCAATAAACAAACTAAAAACCTTTATAATATAAAAAAGATAAAAAACAAGGAGGCGAGTCATGAAAGGGAAGAAAGTTATCTGGCAGTTAGTGATAATCCTGGCCATACTCACCGTCCTGCCGGTAGAACTCCTGGCAGCGGGAATAACCGTGATAACCCCTAATGGTGGTGAGACATGGCAGGCTGGAAGCACCCGGACCATCAGATGGCGCACTACCGGAAATATACAAAAGGTAAAAATCGTCTTGAAGAAAGGAGGGCGCTTCTACATGAGACTGACTCCTCGTGGTGGGATCGCCAATACTGGTAGTTTCCGCTGGAGTATTCCTGCTGACATCATACCGGACAACAACTACAGGATAAAAATCTCCACTCTGGATAATTCTGACTCCGACAAAAGTAATGCAAATTTCACTATCTATGCCCTGGGAACTCCGGCAGTTGCACCGTTGATTCTTGACTCCCCCAATGGTGGTGAGATGATACTCCAGGGAGCAACGGTAAACATAACATGGGTAAGCAATACCGCACGCGGTAGGGTAGTAGTCAGTCTGGAGAAAGACGGAAGAAGGGTTACAATGCTGTCTCCTCCTGGAGGAGTCCCTGCCTCAAGAGGCCGTCTCAGGTGGGATGTCCCGGAGGACCTGCCTGCAGGCAACTACAAAGTGGTAATCACCAGGCCAGGTGGAGAGGTTCTTGACAGGAGTGACAGTCCGTTTTCCATAGTCTCCATGCCCTCACATGTAAATGTAACCTTGGAAAATAGTGTGGTTTCGCTTCCTGATCTGGTGCCGACTGATATATGGTTAGTGTATGCCCCACCGGTGCCAGGGTGTGCTATAAAGACAAGAATCAGGAACAACGGCCCCGGGCAGATAAACATGTCAGAGACAGAATTTGCAAACAACGTGGTGGTGTTCCTTATAGGAAGTAATTATCCCTGGGCGTTTACACTTAGTCAGTTAATGGGCAGAGAATACCTTAACCTGCGGCAGCCTGGAGGAGAGGTGGTTGTTACTGCTCCCACAGATCGATTCATGCCCAGAATAGAGACAGAGTTTCGGGTTCAGGTAGAGGTTGATGGAAACTACGAGATCACTGAAGGGAATGAAAGCAACAATATTTTCTATAAAAGATGCACCTGTGATCCTGATCTTGCTGACCCGGTCAGGTCAGACAACAGGGTTAAGATCATTCCCTGCAGGTAAGTGTATTATGGTAGTATAATCACGAGATGCCCCAGAGCAGCCCCAGGCTCATAGGAGTAGGTGGTGGCAAGGGTGGCGTGGGTAAGAGCATCGTCGCCCTTACCATTGCACGGGTACTCTCTGACAGGGGTGATGAGGTCGTGCTTGCCGATCTTGATCTGGGGGCGGCCAATCTTCATACATACCTCGGTATACATGGAAGGGTTCCCACCCTTTCGGACTTCATTGCAGGAGGAATGGCAGACCTCTCCCCCCTTCTGGTGGATACCCCTATGCCACGGGTTCATCTAATAGCCGGAGGGGTTGGTAGTTTAAAGACTGCAAACCCCACATTCCAGAGCAAGATGAAACTCCTCAGGCATATCAGCCGTCTGTCTGCAGACTGGGTGGTCCTTGACCTTGGCGCAGGAGTACATTACAACACCCTGGATTTCTTCAACGCTGCCCATTACAGGGTGGTGGTAACACAGCCTGAGGCAGGGGCGGTGCTTAATGCCTATGGGTTTATCAAGAGCGCCCTTTTAAGAAGAATATCAAGGGTGTTCAGTAAGGACAAAAACCTGACAAAGGCACTGGAGGAAAGAGTTTCTACCACTCGGTCCAGAGGGTTGTTGACCTTCTGCTTGACAGACAGACTGTCCATGAGTCCTATCCTGAGGGGTTTGATGATGAATACCGGGAGAGACTGATCGCATTCCTGGACAGCCTTGATGACAATATGGTGTCTCCTTCCGAGAAGATACATCTCAAGTTAAAGGTATTCTTCAGACCTGAGAAGGTGGTTGATTATCTTAAAGATCGGGGGATAGACTTTCTCTGAGACCAGATGACTCCACAGGTGAGAAGGTAAATCCGTCTGGCCTTTCAGGTCTGTGTGAAATCAAGGGCAAGCTGGTGTTGCATAAAATTGAAGGACACGGATAACACAGATTGCACTGAAAATGTGGGGTTATTTGCGTTCTGATTAGTGGAGGTATGTATTGTAACACCAGCATTCTCAGCATGTAAGATGAAGTGCTGCGATGCACTTTCTGTCTTTAATGGAGTTAAAGAGTGTAACCGCATCGGTGGTCCTCATCACCCTGCTCTCAATCCCCAGGGCTTTTAGTTTATTGATTACAACCTCAGGCACCTGCATCACCCCTGAATAGCCACACCCGACAATCAACAACTCTGGTTTTTCAGCAACCACTTCTTGCAGGTCTTCCATGTGGAGTAAATGCCCTTCCTTCCGCCACCAGGGTGAGAGCACCTTATCTGGAAGGATTATTACATCCTTTGTGTAGGGATGACCGTCAATCACGATCCGGCCGAAGGAGTAGGATTCTATCCTCTTCACCTGCTGCCTCCTTTTATCATTTTCTGAAGATCCTCAAAGGAGATCACCTTCACACCGAGGCTTCTTGCCTTCTCAATCTTGGCCCCCGGGTTTTCACCTGCCACAAGGTAATCCGTCTTCCGGGAGACCGATGAGGCCGGATGCCCACCGTTCCGGGAAATCATACCCTCCACCTCTTTCCTGGGGAGGGGAAGCGTACCGGTTATCACAAATGTAAGGCCATCAAGGGCACCTTCCTCCTTTCCGGAGTCGTCGAAGTCCGGGTTTGTAACCCTCAGTCCCAGTTCTCTGAGCTCATCGAGGGTCTTCAGGTTCTCCTCATCGCTGAAGAAGTCCGAGACGGAGCGGGCGATCTTCTCGCCCATCTGTGGTATTCTCTCAATGGCCTCGGGCCTGACATGATAGAGATCTTCAATCTCTTTGAAGTTCCGGGCAAGCAGCTTTGAGGCGTACTCTCCCACATGGATGATCCCGAGGGCATAGAGGAGCCTTGCCAAGGTGGTATTCTTGCTCCGTCCGATGGCAGTTATCAGATTTTCAGCGGATTTTTCAGCAAAACGGGGGAGGCTCACAAGGTCTTCCTTCCTCAGTTTGTATATATCCGTAAAGTGTCGTATCAGCCCCTCTGAGTACAGGAGTTCCACATTCTTCTCCCCGAGCCCCTCTATATCCATACCGTTTCTTGATGCAAAGTGTTTGATCCGCTCCCTTACCTGGGCAGGACAGTCCAGCCGCTGGCACCTCACAACCACCTCACCCTCCGGCCTGACTACCCTGGAGCCACAGGCAGGACAGAACTCTGGAGGAGTAACCCTCTTTTCGTTGCCTGTTCTTCTGTCTGTAATCACCTTTATCACATGAGGTATGACATCTCCTGCCCTCTCAACCACCACTGTATCACCGATCCGTATGTCCTTTCTCTCCACCTCATCCCAGTTGTGAAGTGTGGACCTTGAGACAGTGACCCCGCCTATCCGGACCGGCTCGAGCATGGCAACGGGGGTGATTGCACCGGTCCGGCCGACACTGGGGATGATCTCAAGTATCCGTGTCGTTCCCTGATGGGCGGGGAATTTGTAGGCTATCGCCCAGCGGGGTTCCCTCGTCTTCACGCCGAGCCTCCTCTGGAGATCGAAATCATTCACCTTGACCACCGCACCATCCGCCTCAAAGGGGAAGGTCTCCCGCTTTTCCTCTATCTCCTGAAGAGCCTTTATCACCTCTTCAATCCCCCGGCAGAGCCTCACAATGAGTGGGATGGGAAAGCGTTTTCTTTTCAGCCAGTTGATCAGGCCGGTCTGGGATGAAAAGGGGATCTTCCCAGGTGCAGAAGCACCGTAGCAGACAAGGTGAAGGGTCCTTGCTGCGGTTATGGAAGGATCAAGCTGACGGACCGAGCCGGCTGCCGCATTCCTCGGGTTTGCAAAGGCGGGCTCTCCACGCCCTTCCCTCTCGTTGTTCAGGGCCTCGAAGTCCTCGATGTTCATGTAAACCTCTCCCCTGATATCTATCAGGGAGGGCGTATCGGGTCCGTTGATCGCGAGGGGGACTGACTTTATTGTCATGATGTTTTGCGTGACATTCTCTCCCTCAAATCCGTCCCCCCGGGTTGAGGCTGTGGTGAGAATTCCATCTCTGTATGTGAGTTCGATGGCCAGCCCGTCGTATTTCGGCTCAACGGTATATTCAATTTCGTTATCAGTACCGAGGTGCCTCTTTACCCTCCGGTCGAACTCCAGCACTTCTTCGTGGGAGAAGGCGTTATCAAGGGAGAGCATGGGGTCCCTGTGTTTTACCTTTTCGAACTTTTGAAGAGGCGGGGCTCCAACCCTCCGGGTAGGAGAGTCGGGAAGGACATAGCCGGTCTCTTCCTCCAGTTCCTTCAAGCGCCTGTAAAGCCGGTCGTATTCTTCATCTGATATTACAGGGTCATCCAGCACATAATACCGGTAGCAGTGGTAGTTCAGTTCCCGGACCAGATTCTCGATCTCTCTTTTCTTTTTCCCGTCGTCTTCCATTATGGAAGCCCTCTTCAACCCTTTCTGAACTCTTTTAGAAGAGAGGTCCCGAACCGGAAAAGGACTATCCCGATAACTATGGAGGCAAAGCCTATGATCGCCGCACGGGTTGACTGGTGGGCGATGCCGGTGAATATCAGGAGACACCCTACCAGAAAGAGCGACAGGGATAGCACATAGAGAAGAGTTGTGACTATCTTTGCCTGGGCCTTTGTCATGGTTTTCTCCTTTTTGGAGATTTTACCCCCCCAGACAGAGGATTGTCAAAAGGTGAAGGCCGGGCCTTATTGGTGCTGACCTTGGGATCCCACAGTTGAACTTGTCGTGTTCAGGAGTTTCCCCAGAAATAAGAGGCAGAGTGAAGCAACAAATTGAGAAATAAGCAGAAGTAAGGATGTATAAGTAGTGCTGTAATTTTTTAAGGTAAACAGGAGTTTCTCCAGGGGAAGGAAGAGAAAATGTCCCTGGCAGGCCTCTTAATCAGTCCTTATCAAAGCGCTGATGGTGATGAGTAGAGGGAGTTTGTTGTGGATCGGCGCCATAAGGGAGTCTGTTTTTGCACACAGAAATCCTGAC
>WFTX01000296.1 GCA_015485235.1 Nitrospirota bacterium
CCAGTATGGTGAGTATACTGCGCTTCTTCAGGACGGAGAGGGCAAGACCTTCAGACTCAGGAAGGGAGAGGAAAAGAACGGGTTCCTTCTGAAAGAGATTGATCCGGTGAGTGTAACTCTATTATGGGGTGATGAACCGGTGGAATTAACCCTGAGACGGGTACAGACGATAGAGAAGAGGTGACCATGTTAAAGAGGATCGGGCTGTTTCTTGTGTTTATTATGCTGCTGTCCTGTGCACCGAAGGGGGTGAAGAAGGCCACCATGCCCGTACCTTCCGGGGGGGGCAAGGAGAAGCGTATAACCCTCCCCGAGGTTCCTGAAGAGGAAGAGAAGGCAGAAAGCCCCGGGACCCTGCCTCCTGTCAGAAAGATGCTCCGAAGGGTTCCCGAACCTGTCATGGTCCAGAAAGAGGCGGAAAAAAAGTATATCATCCTGAACTTTGATGAGGCGGATATTCAGACGGTGATATCCACGGTGGGGGAGCTGTTAGGTATAAACTATATCCTCTCACCCGGGATTTCAGGGAAGGTGACCATCCAGTCCTACAAGAAGTTTCCCATGAAGGACCTCTTTCAGATATTCCAGACCATACTTGAACTTAATGGCCTTACTGCGGTAAAGGATGGCCCCCTATACAGGATAGTCCCGATAGATACGGTCAAGCAGCAGCCCATTGGTGTGGAAAAGGGTAAGGAGGCCCACCGCCAGATAGACTCATCCTTTGTAACCCAGATAATCCCCCTTGATTACGTCAAGGCCTCTGATGCCGCCAACATCCTGAGGGGGCTTATGCCCCGGGGGGCAGATCTGATAGTATATGAACCGACGAACCTCCTCCTTGTAACTGCCAAGCCCCAGGCCATTATCAAGTTCATGAAGATCCTTGAGGCTATAGACATTCCACCTTCGGACAGGGAAAATATCAGGACTTTCGTCTACTATGTGGAAAACGGAGAGGCAAAGAAGCTTGCTGAGATACTGAAGACCATCTACATAAAGGAAAAGCAAAGCACCAGTCGTAGAAGGCCTGTAACGATAAGGAGGGCTCCGGTAAGGACCACAAAGAGGAGGCCCACCGCCCCGCCTGTGCCCACTGTGGTGGGAGGGCTGCCTGGCCAGATTAGTGGTGAGATCACCATTACGGCCTATGAGGACATAAATGCGATCATAATCAAGTCAAGCCCCGGTGATTACCTCTCCATCCTTGAAACCCTCAAACGCCTTGATATACCACCGAAACAGGTGCTTATCGAGGTCCTTATCGGAGAGGTCACACTTACTGATGATACGAGATTCGGAGTGGAATGGCTTATCAAGAGCTTCGGAAACCCCTCTGTTACAGTCTCTAATCTCAACCTCGGCGACAGGGGACTTTTCGGTCAGCAGGATAACAATACCCTTCCCAGGCAGTTGAGCGGTTTTTCCACGATTGTCTCCGGCGTGCTTAATGCTGCCCAGGTGAAGGCCGTGCTTAATTATCTTATTTCCAAGAGTTCCCTGAATGTCCTTGCAAGCCCCCACATACTTGCCCTGGACAACAAGGAGGCGCGGATAGAGATAGGAGATGAAATACCTGTTGCCACAGGACTTACCCAGCAACCTTCAACAGGCACGGGTGCCACAACTCTGGTATCAACAGGGCAGATCCAGTACCGGACAGCAGGGATTATCCTGAATGTCACTCCCCACATAAGCGAGAAAGGCAAAGTTACACTGAAGATAAGCCAGGAGTTCAGCAGCCCCGGACAGACATACAAGGTTGCTGATCAGGAATTTCAGGGGTTTATTACGAGAAAGGCCGAGACCACAGGTGTTGTCCAGGACGGACACTCTCTTCTCATAGGAGGGTTGATATCCGACAAGAAGACAACCTCGAAGACAGGGGTTCCGTTTCTGAGTGATATCCCTGTGCTGGGCAGTCTCTTCAGCACCACCACTGACCAGGTTGTCAAGACGGAGTTGATGGTTATGGTCACCCCCCATGTGCTGAGGGAAAGTGATGATGTAGACAGGATACTCAGGGATTTCCAGGACAGGGTGAAGACAATAAAGGAGCAGATAGAAAGGCACAAGGGTCGGAACGGGGAGTGATCCATATTTATACAGGTGAAGGCAAGGGAAAGACGACGGCTGCTGTCGGGCTCTCTCTGAGGGCCCGGAGCAGGGGACTCAGGGTCCTCTTTGTCCAGTTCATGAAGTCAGACCACGAGGGGGGTGAGACAAGGCTCCTTAATGATTTATCCACTATGGTGATGCGGTTCCGAGAGATAAAGTCTCCCCATTTTCACCCGGACCTGGACATCCGGGAGATGGGTGAGCTTGCCATGAAAGCCCTCTTGAAGGTGAAGAAGACGGCAGGGGACTTTGACCTTGTCGTGATCGATGAGTTCAACAACCTGGTCAGGACTGGTATAATCTCGGAAGCGGATGCCCTGAACTTCATGGATGCCTTTCCACGGGAGAAGGATATCGTGCTTACCGGGAGGGGGGCAACAGAGGCAATGATAGAGCGGGCCGATTATGTGACATATATGAAGGCGGTTAAACACCCCCTTCATAAGGGCATGGAGGCCCGGGAGGGGATAGAGTACTGAGTATTCCTTATGCCCGGAGACGGCATTCTTCAGGCCAAGCCCAAGCCCAAGGTTGAGGTCGAGGCCAAGGTTGAGGTTGAGGTCAAGGTCAAGGCTGAATAACCAATACACCAATACACCAATATACCAATACACTAAAACCCTATAGTTCATCAGGGTTCAGTTCCCTCACCGTGGGGAGTTCGGAGAGGTCCTTCAGACCGAAGTAAAGCAGGAATTCCCGGGTCGTTCCATAGAGAAGAGGCCTGCCAGGGGCCTCTTTTTTCCCGACAATCCTGATCATCCTCCTTTCAAGGAGGCTTTTTATCACACCGTCCGAGCCAACGCCCCTCAATTCGTCGATCTCCGCCTTGGTTATAGGCTGACGGTATGCGATTATTGCAAGGGCCTCCAGGGCAGCCCCTGTCAACCTCGTGGGAGTGGTCTCCTTTATCTTCCTGAGATAGGGGGCATACTCCGGTGCAGTCACCATCTGGAAGCCCCCGGCAACCTCCACTATCAGGATCCCCCCTCTCCTGTCCCTGTGGAAGGCCATGAGTTCCCTGATGAGATATTCTATCTCTCCTGAGGGAAGGCCGGTTATCTTCTGGAGTTCCTTCAGTGTTACCGGCTCACCGGATATGAAGAGTATCGCCTCCAGGAGGGCCTTCTTTTCCTCTCTTTCCATCTCCGTAATCGCCATGTCAGGAATTATAACCTAATTCCCGGGTTTTTTTGCTTTGAAGAGACCCCTTGCCAGACTCCCACGGATTATCAGACCCAGTGCACTTTCATGTTGTGCATACCCACGGCTTTCCTTTCCTGAACGAAAGGTGTCCTGCCCTGAGGGATCCAGGAGTATGCCGATGCTGGAACTGGTTGCCGCTCCCATTGTAAGGATGCCTCCCTGATACCGGTCGTTTCCGCGCCGGTCGATCAACATACCCAGGGCATAGTCATGCCCCATCCCCTGAGATACCCCGTAGGTTGACAGATAGAAGTCGTCACCGGAATGATCAATGAGTATCCCGACTGCCCTGTGCACACCTGCCCCGAGGGAGTACCTGCCCGTTATGTAGGTATCATCTCCCCGGAGGTCTGAGAGTATCCCGATACCGAGGAAGTAACCCCCTCCCTGGGAGAAATAGTCACCGTGATAAAGGTCATCCCCGCTCAGGTCTATCAGTATGCCCGTGCCTCCGGAGAGGCCCGTTCCCGAACCTGAGGGCCTGAAACCCTTGCCATACCCCTGGCCGATACTGATGGTTGAATGTTCCGGGTCCCGGAAGTCGGGATACTTCCCGCCAAGGAGATATTCGTCATCACCGCCTCTGTCAATCAGGATCCCTCCGCCTCCGGGAAGCCCAAGCCCCTGGCCATAGGCTGCTCCACGATAGTACGTCTTTTCATCCATGCTTATCAGCATCCCCAGACCGAAAAGGCCCGTTCCCTGGGTCATCTCAAGTCCTGAAAACCAGGTCTTTCCACCGGTGTTAAGCAGAACGCCTGTCCCGAACACCCCTGTCCCCTGGCCCGTCCGTCCACTGATAAAACGATCTTCTCCACCCAGGTCAATCAGGATGCCCGTACCCAGGAGACCTGCCCCCTGGGAATAGTCCTCCCTGCTCAGGTAGGTATCCGAGCCGCCAAGGTCTATCACGAGGGAGAGGGGGATCCCCGGCCGTGTGGCGCCGGCGTTGTTCATGTAGGTGTCATTACCGCCTGGGTCGATGATCACAAAGGCGTCTTCCCTGTAGATGTCGTACCCGGGACTTCCGATAATAAACTTACCGTAGGGTGTATCCCTTGTAACGGGAAGTTCAGGGGCGGTCCTGATATAGTCCTGAAGTCTCTTTTTCAGATTTTTTATACTCCTGCTGTTCAGGCAGGCAAGAAGAGGGACCGCTGACCGGGCCAGTTCCCGGACCGGGATCTGAGGGGCCAGCTCTGTGAATCTCTCCCAGCCTTCTTTTTCCCAGGGCAGTATGGAGTTGTTCCATAGAAAGTTTCTTTCAGGCCCTTTGATGGATGCGAGAATTGAGGAGGTTCTCTCAGCTACCTCAAGGCTTCTCTTCATTATCACGTTAGGATCAGGATCGGGACATCTCCCGGCTGGAGGGAGGTCTATCCCTGTCAGCCGGTATGCCTCTCTGAGTATTTCATGGAGATTCCAGTCATCGGGATTCATGGGGCTTATAACCCGTTCCACCAGGCGCTCAGCCAGCCAGGCCGAATCCATGGGTGAAAGGAAGGCCCTTTTAAGGAGGGGTGGCGGGGGGAGAGGTGAGGAATCACTGAGAGGTTTATAGTAACTCAGGCCTCCCCAGAGGAGGTCTTCCCATATCTCTTCATATCTCCTCAGAAGGTCCTGATCTTCCTCGATACGAGTCCCTTCGGAAAGGAGCGAAAAGGCCCTGGATTTTTCCCCTTCCGGGCAGATGAGCGGTTCCGGCCCGATCCGGTCATCTATGTCCCAGAGAGGCCATGGCCTCAGATGGAGGACCTTCTCCATGATGGTTCCTGCCCTCATGATGCCTATGGTCACGCTCCCCTGTGGAGGGAGCCCCTTGAATCGGTTCCTCACTTCTTCCGTGACTGAACGGTCCATGCCGCAGAGGGGGAAGCCGTCGAGGCTGATGATGATATCTCCCTTTCTGATGCCTGCCTCCGCTGCAGGAGATCCCCGGAAGACCTCGTATACCCTGATAAAGGTCCGGCAGTCCGGGAAGGCAGGGATCCTCTTTTTTACGGGTTCCATCATGAACCCTATCATCGGTCGGGCAGGGATTTCAGCAGGTCTCTCAAGGGGAAGATGAAGAAACCGGCAGTAGAAGTCCCCTTCCGTCCCTCCCCTGAGAAGGGGGGCTGTTGAACAGCTGGCAGAAACCATTACAAGAATGAGCAGAGAGAGTGTGATAGTGCCCTTAACCCGGATCTTCATCTCTCCTCCTCCCGATGTCCAGAAGGGAATACGCCCCGATGAGGATTGCTGTCATGACCGTCCCCTCTACGGGGCTGAGTATATGATATCTCTTTCCCCACTTCATTTCCTGCCAGAAGTCTTCAGGAGGAGGCTGCCTGCTCAGGAGGAGGGGTGGGTCTTCCATTCCCTCTGCTGGATAGGTTCCGGCAATTCCAGTAATAAAAGGGATGATCAACAGTATCAGGATGATGGATACTATCAGGGGCATGGGAGGCGTAAGAAGGTTTCTCCTCCTGATGGGTATCTCTCCGGGTTTTTCCATGACAAAGACAAATACCAGAAAAGAGGCTCCGCCAAGGAGGTTCAGAACGATGTCATTGAAGTCCAGATACTTCCAGTCCGGATAGAGAAGGAAATACTGGTAGGCCTCATCGACAGCGCCAAGGAGGGTTACCCAGAATATGCTCTGACCGTAACTCCCGGTAAGGGCATAGAGCGGGGCCGCCAGGATTGCATACTGTAAAAAATGGATTGACTCAACATTAACAACCAGGAAGTTCCGGTATGTCAGAAAGAGGAGCAATCCCGTGAAGACAATCCAGACCGCCTTCTTTTTTCTCTCCTCATGCCTGAGCAGTATCCTGATCAGGTAAGTTGAGGCCATGATGCCTGCAATGGCTATCAGTACGGTGACTGCGGAGTTGTATCTCTTAATGGTGAGCTTTTCCTGCAGCCAGACGGAAACCTTTGAGACCGGTTCATGCAGAGCAAGCACCAGGGCATAGTAAAGTCCGGTAAGGGCCAGAACGGCCCTTCTGTGTCTGGCAGTGAAGGTGATGAGGTTCTGAAGGAGAGTCATTGATCCCGGTCTCTCAGTCTGGCGTTCCTTTCACCCAGATTGAGCGATCCCCCCGAAATCCACCATAATGTTGCATAAGACAGGAGACCGACAGGGGGTATCCCCTCACGGAACTTCCAACGCAAGAGGATTATTTGAAGTTTCGCTTGTAGATTGGAGAGAGAGACCGGTATCTCATCGCAGGTGGATTTCAGGAGAGAGTGCTCTGAAGGCAGAGGATGGCGCGGTAAGGTCTTGCCGGAAGGCTCCGTGAGTGTATACCCCCTGTCTTGACTATATAGTTTAATGCACATAGTAGGTCCACTATAAGTTCTTGCGAAACGCCTCCACCTGTCTCTATATCAGGAAATTGCCTGATTCAGGTTTCAATAAATCTCCTGATTCTTTTCACGCCCTCCCGGAGTTCTTCGATGTTCCTCGTATAGGCCAGTCTGATGTATCTTTCCGTCCCGTTCTTCCCGAAATCCATCCCCGGGGTGACGGCAACGCCTTCTGCCTCAAGAAGGTCCTCGGCAAATTGCCGGGAATCACCGGAATATCTGCTGATGTCCGCCCAGATATAGAATGCCCCTTCAGGCACTCTGTCTATGGTGAATATATCTTTGAGTTCCCCATAGAGGAAGTCCCTTCTCCGCCTGTATTCGGCCCTGACCGCCTCAAGATGCTCCTCGTCAAAGGCCTCAAGAGCGGCGTACTGGGCAGGGGTGTTTGCTGCTATGAAGATATTCTGTATGATTATCTCCGCCTTTCTTCTGAGCCCCTCAGGGAGTATCATCCAGCCCACCCTGAACCCGGGCATGCAGAAGAACTTTGAGAAACTGTTGATAACGATGACGTTGTCCGAGAACCGGAGGGCCGTATCTTCCTCCCTATCATAGACGAGTCCGTGATATATCTCATCAGAGATGAAATGGAAGTTCCTTTCTTCGGAGAGCCTGATGAGTTCACTCATCGTTCCGGTGCTGTAAAGCGTCCCCGTGGGGTTTGCAGGAGAAGAAACCATCAATGCACCTATATCCCGGAGATTCTCGATATGTTCAGGTTTTATCTCGTAGTCCGTCTCCTTTCCCGTCGGGATCTGGAGAGGCTTGGTCCCCAGGAAATATGCAAAATTCCTGTAACAGGGGTAGGAAGGGTCGGATATGACGAGGGGCCTTTCATTGCCCGTAGTGAGGGCGAAGGCGACAAGGAAGGCCCCGGAGGTTCCCGGAGTGATTATCACCCGCCCGGGAGATACGGTTACGGAGTATCTCTTCTGGTAGTACTCTGATATCGACTCCCTGAGTGCAGGGAGTCCCGTTGCAGGGGTATAATGGAACCGGCCGTCCCGGATCGCCTTTATGTAGGCCTCCCTGACCCGTTCTGAAGGGGGGAGGTCCGGCTCTCCCACCTCCATGTGGACGGCATCGGGGATCTTCCGTGCCCTTTTAAGGATGTCCATCACCATGAAGGGGGTTATCTTCTCGATATCTCTTCCCATATCTTCCTTACCTGTCTTTCCGTATCCGCCGGAGTCCCGGAATTGTCTATGTGGTAGTCTGCCCTCAGTATCTTCATTGGCTCAGGCAGCTGGGCAGCCTGTCTCAGCCTGATCTCCTCATCGGAAAACCCCTTCTCTCTGAGCCTCTTCATGACCTGATCCTCCGGCGCAGAGACTGTAATGACCAGATCCACCTCCTTTTCATAGCCGGTCTCGAAAAGGAGCGGGATCTCGGCAGCCACCACCTTCCCCCTCTGTTCCCGGGCCATCTTCTCAATTCCCTCGAAAACAAGAGGGTGTATAAGTTTTTCCACCTCTTTTCTGAGCTCGGGAGATTTAAATACCTTCCCGGCAACCTTTCTTCTGTCTATCCTTCCATCTGTCAGGATATCCTTGCCAAGGATCCTGGTGAGGGCCTTCTTCAGGTCGTCCCTTTCAAGGGACTGGTGCACAAGGGAGTCGGCATCCACTACCTCTGCGCCGAGGGAACGAAGGATTGAAAGGACGAGGGACTTGCCGGAGCCGAACCCGCCTGTAATGGCAATGAGCATCAGGTATCCTCGGAGAGCTTCTTCAGTTCTCTGAGCTTCTGGAGGGCCTCTTCAGGACTTAGTGTCGAGATGTTTACTTCCCTGACCGCCTTTAAAAGCGGTTCGTAGTTATAGGAAAAGAGGTCAAGCTGCCGCAACTTCTTCTTTGCCTTCCGTCCCGTCACCCTGGGGAGGCCGTCAATATTGAACTCAGACTTTTCAAGGTTTGCCAGTACTTCCTTTGCCCTCTCTATGACAGAGTCAGGAAGTCCGGCAAGGCGTGCCACCTGGATGCCGTAACTCCGGTCTGCAGGGCCCTGTTCGATCTTTCTCAGGAATATTATCTCGTCCCCCCATTCCTTTACAGAGACATTGTAGTTTCTTACACCGGAGAGGGTCATTCCCAGTTCGGTCAGTTCATTGTAATGGGTGGCAAAGAGGGTCCTGGCAGAGATGTTCTTTACTATGTGCTCCGCCACTGACCAGGCGATGCTTATACCGTCAAAGGTGGAGGTTCCCCTTCCCACCTCGTCGAGTATTATAAGGCTCCTTGATGTTGAATTGTTCAGGATATTTGCGGTCTCTATCATCTCAACCATGAATGTGCTCTGTCCCTGAACCAGGTAGTCCGAGGCCCCGATACGGGTGAAGATCCTGTCAACGACGCCAATATGGGCGGAGTCGGCCGGGACGAATGAGCCCATCTGGGCAAGGAGGACTATGAGGGCCACCTGCCGCATGTATGTTGACTTTCCTGCCATGTTGGGACCGGTAATTATCAGAAGACGGTTGTCCTCATCGTCAAGAAGGGTGTTGTTGGGGATGAACTTCTCATCTCTGAGTGTCACCTCAAGAACGGGGTGTCTGCCTTCCCGGATCTCTATCTTCAGGTCGGTATCCATCTCAGGCCGGGTGTAGCCGTTTCTCCGGGCTACTGTGGCAAGGGAGAGAAGAAAATCAAGAAAGCCGATGGCACGGGCCGTTGTGAGAAGGTCCTCTGCATGTTCCCGCACCCGTTCAAGGATCTCGAGGAAGACCTCGTACTCCAGTTCCCTCAATCTCTCCTGGGCCCCCAGAACCTTGTTTTCATATTCCTTGAGTTCCTCTGTTATGAACCGCTCCGCGGCCACAAGGGTCTGTTTCCTGATATAGTGGCCGGGGACGAGATGGAGGTTGGCCTTTGTGACCTCTATATAATAGCCGAATACCTTGTTGTATCCGATCTTAAGGGAGGGAATTCCGGTCTTCTTCTTCTCCTCAGCCTCAAGGGAGGCGATGTAGTCCTTCCCCCTTGTTGCAATATCCCGGAGTTCATCAATACTCTGACGGTATCCCTTCTTGATTATCCCGCCTTCCCTGATGTTCTGGGGAGGGTCATCGACTATCGAGGAGTTAATGAGCCTCTCCAGGTCGGAAAAGTCTCCTATCTTTGAGGATATCTCACTGAGGAGTGCAGACCTGACCCTGCCGAGGAGCTTCCTGACCTCGGGAAGGTATCCAATGGAGTTTCTGACTGCTATCAGATCCCGGGCGTTCACCGTGGAGCGGAGTATCTTCGTCCCGAGCCTTTCAAGATCCTGAACCCTCTGAAGATGGGTCCGGAGCCCCTCAAGCAGTTCATAATTTCCGAGGAGTTCCTCGACCGCATCGTGGCGGTCCCTTATCCGCTCAACAGATGTGAGGGGCTTGAGTATGGATTGTCTCAGGAACCTTCCACCCATGGGGGTGAGGGTCTTGTCAAGGACCTCGAGAAGTGTACCCGATACCGAACCATCCCTCATGTTGGATGTGAGCTCAAGGTTCTTCTTGGTCACTCCATCAAGGAACATCTGGTCTTCTTCCTTGAGCACGGTGGGATGGTCAAGGACAACCCTGTCCTTCATGTTCTCGTTCAGGTAATGAACGAGGGCCCCTCCGGCGGATATGGCCTCTTTGAGTCCTTCACAGCCGAAGGACTCGAGGGATATAATCCTGTAATGCCCGGTAAGCCTCCTGTAGGCCTCGTCATAATCAAAGAGCCAGTCATCGTACCAGGTTACAAAGCTTCCGTTAAGGATGACGGAATAATGGATGTTGTCCCTGAGGTGTTCAGGACAGAGGATCTCGCGGGGCTCAAACCTTGTTATCTCATCATCAATAGGACGAATTGTTTCGTAAAGGAAGAACTCGCCCGTGGAGAGGTCGGCCACGGCAATGCCCTGGGTCCTGCCTGAAGGATAGATGCTCATTATGAATATGTTTTCCTTAGGGTTGTCCGGATCGTGTGTTCCAGGAGTGACTACCCTCGTCACGGCCCGTTTGACTATTCCCTTTGCCTGGGCCGGGTCCTCTATCTGCTCGCATATGGCCACCTTGAGGCCGGCCTTTACGAGTTTTGATATGTAGGACTCGGCTGAGAAATGGGGAACACCGCACATGGGAATGGGGTTTTCCTTCCCCTTGTCCCGGGTGGTGAGCGTTATCTGGAGGATGGATGAGGCGGTGACGGCGTCCTCTCCGAACATTTCATAAAAGTCACCGAGCCTGAAAAAAAGGATGGCATCAGGGTATTCTTCCTTGATGGAGAGGTACTGCTTCATGAGGGGTGTCTGTTCAGCCATATTGAATATTTAAAACCATTTGCCGGTGAAAGTGCAATATCCTTGCAAAAACTCGTGTATTTACGTTATTTTATCCTGACTTTATCCAGAACATTCTAACAGGGAGGCTGAATCATGGCAAAAAAGTATGTCTATTTTTTTGGTGACGGCAAGGCCGACGGCAGTGCTGATATGAAGAATCTCCTCGGCGGCAAGGGGGCTAACCTGGCCGAGATGACAAACCTCGGGATACCCGTGCCGCCAGGGTTTACCATTACTACTGAAGTATGCACGATCTACTACAAGAACAACCGCAAGTATCCGCCTGAACTGAAGAAACAGGTGGATACTGCCCTCAGGAAGGTCGAGAAGATAATGGGGAGAAAGTTCGGTGACCCCGAAAACCCCCTCCTTGTCTCAGTCCGCTCCGGTGCACGCCAGTCCATGCCGGGCATGATGGAGACGGTCCTGAATGTGGGGCTCACAAGCAAGACAATCCCGGGCCTCATCAAACAGACGAAGAATGAACGCTTTGTCTATGATGCATACCGGAGGCTCCTCATGATGTATGCGGATGTGGTTATGGAAAAGGCCGCAGGTATCGAACCTGAAGAAGGTGAGGGGATCCGCGAGAAGCTCGAACGGGAGATGGATAAACTTAAAGAGAAGAAGGGATACAGGAACGATACGGACCTCACCGTGGATGACCTGAAGAAGCTCTGTGAGAGTTTCAAGAAAATAATCAAGAAGACCCTCAAGAAGGAATTTCCCGATGATGCCCAGAAACAGCTCTGGGGAGGGATCGGTGCGGTCTTCCAGTCCTGGATGGGCAAGCGTGCCGTTGCATACAGGAAGATAGAAAAGATTCCTGAAGAGTGGGGTACTGCCGTTAATGTCCAGGCGATGGTCTTTGGTAATACTGGTGAGGACTCTGCAACTGGTGTAGCCTTTACAAGAAATCCTGCTACCGGTGAAAACATGTTCTTTGGTGAGTGGCTCCCCAATGCCCAGGGTGAGGATGTTGTTGCCGGTATAAGGACGCCCAATCCCGTGAACAAGGCCGGGAAAACTGCTGACACAAGGCATCTGCCCTCTCTGGAAGAGAAGATGCCCAAGCTTTACAAACAGCTTTACAGCATTCAGAAAAAACTCGAAAGACATTACAAGGACATGCAGGACATAGAGTTTACCATTGAAAACGGCAGGCTCTGGATGCTCCAGACCCGAGTAGGGAAGAGAAACGGACAGGCTGCCATCAGGATGGCCGTCGAGATGGCAAAGGAAGGGCTCATCTCCAGGGATACAGCCATACTGAGGGTAAAACCGGAACAGATCGACGAACTCCTCCACCCCAGCGTTGATCCCGCAGCGGAGAAAAGGGCTACTGAGCTCGCCAAGGGACTCCCGGCAGGGCCGGGCGGTGCAACGGGCAGGATCGTCTTTACCGCCGACGATGCAGAGGCATGGGCAAAACGGGGGGAGAAGGTCATCCTTGTCAGGAACGAGACTTCCCCTGAGGATGTTCATGGCATGCATGCTGCCGAGGCCATCCTGACCGCACAGGGTGGCATGACCAGCCACGCCGCCCTTGTTGCGAGAGGCTGGGGCAAGTGCTGCATAGTTGGTTGTTCAGCACTTAATATTGATCTGAAGAACAGAAAGATCACCGTAAACGGCAAGGTCCTTAAAGAGGGTGACTGGATCACCCTCAACGGGACAAAGGGCCGGGTATATGAAGGGAAACTCAACCTCCTTGATGCCGACCCTGAACACAATAAATGGTACAAGGAGCTCATGAAGTGGGCCGACCAGAGAAGGAGGCTCAAGGTCAGGACCAACGCGGATACGCCTCATGACTCCAGGATGGCAAGGACGTTCGGCGCCGAAGGCATCGGTCTCTGCAGGACAGAACACATGTTCTTCGAGGGCGAGCGGATACAGGCGGTCCGGGAGATGATCCTTGCAGACGACGAAGAGGGCAGGCGGAAGGCCCTTGCCAAGCTTCTTCCCATGCAGAAGGGTGATTTCAAGGGTATCTTCAGGGAGATGAAGGGGCTTCCAGTGACGATCAGGCTCCTTGATCCACCACTTCATGAGTTTCTCCCGCATACGGACAAAGAGCTTAAGGCGCTTGCAAAGTCCATGGGTGTATCCTTCAAGAAGCTGGCTGCCAAGAACGCCTCGCTTCATGAGTTCAACCCCATGCTCGGGCACAGGGGTTGCCGTCTCGGGATCACCTATCCCGAGATCTACGAGATGCAGGTAAGGGCGATAATGGAGGCTGCCTGCGAGCTGGCCAGGGAGAAGGTCAGGGTCATCCCCGAGATAATGATACCTCTCGTCGGGCATGTGAAGGAGCTGGAACAGATGCGGGAACTGGTCGTATCAACGGCCGAGGAGGTGAAGAAGAAATACAGGGCCAGGGTGAAATACACCGTAGGGACCATGATCGAACTTCCACGGGCCTGTGTGACATCAGATGAGATAGCCGCGGTAGCGGACTTCTACTCCTTCGGGACAAACGACCTTACCCAGACGACCTATGGCCTGTCGAGGGATGATGCCGGAAGGTTCCTCCCCTTTTATGTGGAGAAGGGGATACTCAAGGAAGATCCCTTTGTCTCCATAGACATTGACGGTGTAGGTGCACTGATGAAGATAGCCGTTCAGAAGGGGAGGAAGGTGAAGAAGGACCTGAAACTCGGCATCTGCGGCGAGCACGGCGGGGAGCCCAAATCCGTGGAGTTCTGCCATCAGATCGGGCTGGACTACGTGAGCTGCTCTCCCTTCAGGGTGCCTATTGCACGTTTTGCTGCAGCACAGGCAGCCTTGAAGGAAAAAAAAACGTAAATAGGCCTTATGTAGATGTAACTGTTTCCTGAATTGAGCGATTCTTTCAGATACAGTATATAAGGAGGTAGAGGGGCATGGAGGCCCGTCGATAATGATGTGAAGGCCCATGGCCCTCTGCCTATAGAGCAAAATCGTTCAATTCAGGTGTTTGATAGAACGGCAAAAGGGGATGAGGCAAAAATGCCCCGTCCCCTTTTTGTTGTATCCTCCCTCAGCAATATAGCGGTGTTGGAAGGCAGCAAGTAATCCCCATTTGAGCAATACCTTAAAGTCAGAACATCAAGCGTTCTTCTTCAAGCCAGAGGGTTAACAGGCATTCTCCTTTTTATCCAATAGCCATTAAATGGGGTTACGAGATGCCTTTACCTGTCCGTATTGCAAGAATAGCTCAACTCAGGTTATACAAAATCGTGGGTATCCCATACGTTCTTACTGAATGGTTTTTCGTTTGTGATTAAAAGGTATGGCGGAGAGGGAGGGATTCGAACCCTCGGAGGAGCGTTAACCCCTCAACCGCTTAGCAGGCGGCTGCCTTCAACCACTCGGCCACCTCTCCGAAATGGTGAATCCTTTTAATATAACATAAAGAAAGCGGGAAAGGAAAAAGAGGGTAATTCCTCTCACCGATCCCACTTTCTTTATTACAATACAGTCTTACGTCTTTTTCTGTTTACCTTGCCGGTACGGTAAGCCAGCCAGCGGTCCAGCCTTCCTTCCCATTGGCAGCCCTGATTCTTATCCAGTCGCCGCTCCGCTCGAGGACGGTAAGCCGATCGCCCCGTCTTGCCTTGAAAATGACGGCGTAGCTCTTGCCGGGTCCGCTCCTTACGTTGAGGCTGTTTACCTTCACGCTGACAACCTCGGGTGATGCAGAGGGAGGAGGGGCTGATGGGGCTGGTGCAGGCGAAGATACGGCCGCAGGCTGGGGTGCGGCCTGCTGTCCGTAATGATAGTAACGCTGTGGTGTCTTGGAGACTATGAACTCAACGGCCTTTTTAATGCATATCCTCAGTGCCTTCTCAATAGGGGTGTTCTTCCATACAGAGAGACCCCCTGCAAGGGCACCGGCGCTGCCCCACCCGCCAAGGAGCGCGCCCATATCCACATCGGTTGCTTCGCCTTCCACGGAAGTGGCGGCCACGATCCTTGATGTTCTTGTATCAATTACGCGGAGGTCAATCGCCATATGGGCCTTCTTGAATCCACCTGTGATACCTCCGAATATGCCTCTGCCCCAGCCGCCGATACCTCCCCTTGCACCGGAGGCGTTTCCTTCAAACTCGGTGACAGCTCCAACTATCAGAAGTTCGGCACCCTCTATCTGGCCTATGGGTGCGGCTGTATCCTGACGAATCCTCCCGGATGCACCAAGGTCCTGTTCCTGGAGCACATCGCTCAGTGTCTGCCTCTCAAGAACGATAAACCTGCCGGTGTTGAAAAGGGCAGTTGTGAGCTGATCTGCCATACCGTCGCCGATCTGGCCTGTCCACCACCCCTTGCCGGTCTTGTCCTTGAAACGGGCGACCGCAATCCTCGCCTTCGGGCCGTTATATGCCTCTGCCTGGACCTCCTGTATGGATGGGCTTCCCTGGCCTGAGGTGACCGTTGCCTTAGGTTCCGTGGATACACAGCCTGAAAG
>WFTX01000297.1 GCA_015485235.1 Nitrospirota bacterium
CAGCAAGCTCCTTGTAGCGATCGGCACGCTCATCCTGATCGGGAGCACCATATTCTGGTACATGATAATCGTCCGGGGTGAGCAGATGTTCCTTCAGAATACAGTGGAGCATGCCGAAACCTACACAGAGATGATCGAAAAAACCCTGTTTGCCAATATGCATGCCCTCCAGACCGGTGCAATCCAGCAGACTATTGAAGCGATAGGAACCTCAAGAAACATCAGGGGCATAAGGATCTTTACCTTCGACGGGAAGGTGATCTTCTCAAGCGATCCCGGAAAGGTGGACAGCCTGATCAGCAGGGACTCTCCTTCCTGCAGGCTCTGTCACAGTTCCGGTGCCGTCCCTGGCAGGGAGAGCCTGAAGATAAAGGAGGGGGAGACGGCCTGGATGATCGTCCGGCAAGAGGATTCAGGGAGGTTCATAAAGCTGGCCCGGCCGATAATGAACCGAAAGAGCTGTTCCACCGCAGCATGTCATCAGCATTCACCGGAGAAGAAGGTGCTTGGTATCCTGGAGACGGATTACTCCCTCTCTTCCATTGACAGGACCATAGTCAGACAGAAGGTGACAACCGTATTCTTCGGGGTAGTGTTTACCGCATTCTGTTCAGTCGTCCTCTGCGTGATCCTCTGGAAGTTGATAATAAGGCCGATAATGCTTCTTTCCGATGGGATGAAAAAGGTATCCGAGGGGGACCTTGATCATCATATAGAGATAAACACAAGGGATGAGATGGGCATGATAGCCAGAACCTTCAACCAGATGACCCAGGAACTTAAGGCAGACAGGCAGAAGCTCGAGAACTGGGCAAGAGAACTCGAGGAGGAAGTAAACAGGAAGACAGAGGAGATCCGGAGAGGACAGGAGCAGCTTTTTCATGCCGAGAAACTTGCCTCACTCGGGAGAATGGCGGCTGGCGTTGCCCATGAGATAAACAGTCCCCTTACCGGAATCGTCACTTTCGCGCACCTGATGCTCAAGAGGATACCACCTGAGAACAAGATGGACAGGGAGGACCTGGAGGTGATCATCGAACAGGCTGAGCGGTGTTCCAAAATAATCAAGGGCCTCCTGGGCTTCTCAAGGGCCATACCTTCAGAGAAGACGGAGATAGATATAAATGCAACTATCAGACAGACCATAGACATAATCAGGAACCAGGCCAAGTTCCACAATGTGAAGATCCACCTCGACCTTGATCCTGAACTCCCCAGGGTGAGAGGTGACGCTTCCCAGCTGCAACAGGTATACATGAACCTGATGATAAATGCCGCCGATGCGATGAATGACAGGGGAGAGGTCCATATCGCCACAAGAGAGGTGAATGATAACGGGAAGAGCTTTGTTGAGATCGAGTTTACCGATACAGGACCGGGTATCCCCGAGGAGTACCTCGGTAAACTCTTTGAGCCCTTCTTCACCACGAAGCCCGTGGGTAAGGGTACAGGCCTCGGTCTGGCCGTAAGCCACGGCATTATAAAAAAACATGGGGGTTATATCAGGGTGAAAAGTACACCAGGAAAGGGGACGAGTTTTTATCTGAGGATACCGGTACCTGCCGGGGATGAGCAGGTATAGGTTCTCCAGGTTCTGATTATGTCAAGCTGTGGTGTTGCCGGATGAAAGGGTAGAGGGTGTTTCAATGCCAGGAGCAAGGATACTGATTCTGGATGATGATCCTATCGTGAGGACAAGTTGCAGGAAGGTGCTTGGGGAGGAGCGGTACCAGATCGAGGATGCCGACGGGGTGGAGAAGGCCCTGGAGCTCTTCAGGAACTCTCATTTCGACATTGTCCTCACTGACCTCAAACTTCCCGACGGGACGGGGATAGACTTTCTCAGGATCATAAAAGAGGAAAAGCCGGATACAGAGGTGATCCTGATCACAGGTTACGGGACAGTATCCACAGCCGTGCAGGCGATGAAGTTCGGTGCCTACGATTACGTTGAGAAACCCTTCAGACCTGAAGAGCTCAGCCTCCTTGTGGAAAGGGCACTTGAGAGGAGGGTGCTGAGGGAGGAAAACAGGCGACTGAAGAAGGCTATAGAAGGTCACTACATAAAAAACATCGTCAGTGCATCACCGGCGATGGAGAAGATATTCAGGATGATCGCCACCGTGGCTCCGACAAACAGCACAGTCCTTATAACCGGTGAGTCCGGGACAGGGAAGGAACTGGTTGCAAAGGCCATACACTACAACAGCCCCCGGAGGGATAAACCCTTTGTCGTAGTTGACTGCGGCTCCATTCCGACGGAGTTGCTCGAGTCGGAGCTGTTCGGCTACAGAAAGGGTGCCTTTACAGGTGCTACGGGTGACAGGAAAGGATTGATCGAGGAGGCCGATTCAGGAACCCTCTTCCTGGACGAGATAGGAAACATGCCCCTTCATCTCCAGGCAAAAATCCTGAGGGTCCTTCAGGAGAGGGAACTGAGGCCCCTTGGAGGCAAGAAGGTCAGGAAGGTGGATATAAGGGTGATTGCCGCAACGAACGCCGACCTTCAAGGGATGGTCAGGGAAGGAAGCTTCAGGGAGGACCTCTACTATCGCATAAATATCTTCCCGATTCATATACCGCCACTGAGGGAGCGGAGGGAGGATATCCCCGTTCTTGCAGACCACTTTCTAAGGAAGTATTCATCCGAGATGGAGAGGGAGGTTGAAGGGTTCTCCATCGAAGCGATGAGCATGCTCGTTCATCACAGGTGGCCGGGAAATGTGAGGGAACTGGAAAACGTGATACAGAGGGCGATCCTCCTTGCAGAGGGCAGGAGGATTGAACCGTCTGACCTTGCCTTTCTCTCAACAGATAGGGAGATACGGATTCCCCGTGACGTGGAGGAACTGAAGATGATCAAACGGAAAATCAGGGAACAGTCCGTTGCCGAGATAGAGAAGAATTTCATCCTTGCCGCTTTGACCGAGAATGACTGGAATGTTACCCGGGCGGCCCGGTCTGTGGGGATGCTCAGGCCCAACTTTCATGCACTCATGAAGAAATACAGCATATCGAGGCGACAGTGAAGGTCAGGGATGTGATCAGCGCACTTAACTGTCTGGTGACGTGTAACGAGGCAGGAGACGATCTGGAGATTGAATGGGCCTGTGCCACTGACCTGATGAGTGAGGTCCTCTATTATTCCCACAAGAACTCCCTTCTCATAACGGGTCTGACAAAACAGCAGGCCATAAGAACGGCTGATATAGCGGATATCAGGGTGGTGGTCTTTACCAGGGGCAAGGAGCCTGATTTCGAGACCCTCTCGCTGGCGGAGAAGAAGGGTATCACTCTCATGATAACCCCTTATTCCATGTTCACCGCCTGCGGGATTCTCTATGAGAGGGGGTTGAGGTGCTGTCCGGAGTAGGTTTTCGTTCATTGAGTTTATCGAGTTTATTGCGTTTACCTGAATGTTGTGTAAACAGGCGGGGAGCCATACCCTCAAGCCTTTCCAGAACCGATGAGATATTTCAGCCTGAATTGAGCGATTCATTGCAGTAATAGCTGGCGAAGGCGTCTCATAACCCCATTTAATGCAATGATGATTAAATTACAAAAAAGGATGATTATCAACCTGATGGGTGATAGACTGGCAGTTGGTGTATGGATAAAGCGGTATTGCTAAAATGGGGATTA
>WFTX01000298.1 GCA_015485235.1 Nitrospirota bacterium
ACCCCAGGGGGAACGTAAAGACTGTCATAAGGGTAAGCAGTGAAGGCCGCTGAAAGGGGAAGTGTGTTGGTGTATTGGTATATTGGTATATTGGTGTATTGGTGTATTGGGTTATTGGGTTATTGGGTTACTAAGCCTCAACCTTAACCTGTTTTCTTGCTGTTTCCCCTCCCCGCTACACGCTACACGCTTTTTTCTTAACCTCGATCATGTAAGGCCCTTTGCCCTCTCAATAAAGAGCCTCACCTTTTCCGGATCCTTCTTCCCCTTTTCAGCCTCAACGCCGCTGCTTACATCCACTGCATAGGGACGGGCCGTCCTGACGGCCTCAGCCACATTCCCGGGAGTAAGTCCCCCGGCAAGAATGACGGGGCCGAAGCGGGCTGCCTCCCTGGCAATCTCCCAGTTGAAACTCTTCCCGGTCCCGCCCGGGACATCGGGGTCATAGGTATCAAGAAGATAGGCAGAGGCCCTGAATCTCCTTATCTCCTCCAGTACGGTGACATCCCTCACCCGGAAGGCCTTGATGACCCGGGGGAAGAGGGAAGATTCCTCCGGGGGCTCATCTCCGTGAAGCTGCACCACGTCAAGCCCCGTAAGTGTCAGGACCTCTCTTATCTCGGCCGGCGGGGCATTAACGAATACCCCTACTGTTGTTATGAAAGGGGGAAGGGCAGAGACTATCTCCCTTACCGTTTCAGGGAAGACATGGCGCGGACTGCCTTCATAGAAGACAAAGCCCAGGGCGTCAGCCCCGGCCTCTGCTGCAAACAGGGCGTCTTCAGGGCTGGTGAGACCGCAGATCTTGACCTTCGGGGTGGACCGGCCTGCCGTCATCCTATCAGTTCTTCGTGGACCACTACATGGTATCTCTTCTTTAGGGTCTCGATATAGGAGCGGAGGAGTTTCTGCTGTCTGTCCCTGAGCATGGCCTCCTTGAGGGTCTTTACGAATTCCTCGTTACCCTTGAAGTCCTTAAGGTCCGCCCCTGTAAGAATGGGGGTGTCCTCGATGAGTGTTCTTATCTTCTTGATCAGGAGTTCCCTCCGCCTGGTCTCCTCATAGAACCTCGGGCTCATCCGGTTGAGCTGGAGTGTCCTGAGGTAGATATCCTTTCTGAAGACCCCGTTTCTCTGGAAGGTGGGGTCACTGGTTATCGCCTCCTGGAGCTCTTCATCAGAGACCCTTATCCCCAGGTCCGATGCCTTCATGGCAAGGAGCCTTCCTTCAAGGAGGAGGTCAAGGGCCTTCTCCTTGAGCTTCAGCTTTTCCTCCATCTTCTGGTCGAACTTCTCCTTGTATATATCCCTGTAGAAGTCCCTGAGCCTGTCATAGGTACGCCAGTACTCGTCGAGATAGATCCTTCCTGTTTTGCCGATCTCCACAAGCACGGGCTGGGAGTTCTGATCAATGGGGCCGATGTAGAGAAAGACGAAAGAGATTATCACGAGAAAGAAGAAGATGTAGAAGAACTTTGCATGTTTCCTCATGAAATGGAGCATATCAGTTTACCTCCTGGGTTATTTTATCTAAATTGAACGGTTCTGATGCTGCCATTGTCAAGGCATTCTTCCTGGGCAGGTGGAGGCGGGGAGTAATCCCCATTTCAGCAATACCGCAATCTCAGAACATCAACTTCCGGTCTTCCACCAGCGAGCTAACAACCATTCTCATGTTTATATTTTATACTCATTGCATTAAATGGGGTTACGAGACGCCTTAACCTGCCCAGCTTATTATAAATCACTCAAAGAAGTTTGAGTAGATTCAGTACCTTCCTTCAAAGTAATCTGTCAGGATCTCCCTGTGATCAAAGGCGATCTCGTCAGGGAGGTTCTCCCTGCTGAAGATCCCGACTTCTCCGGCATCGTCACCCGCCCTGGGTGTCCCTTCAGCCCTGGCAATAAATACAGTGGTGATGGTATGGAACCGCGGGTCCCTGCCGGGCTCGGAGTAGGTATGAAACTGCCTGATCAGCTTCACCTCAAGACCTGTCTCTTCCCGGGCCTCCCTTACGGCAGCAGCCTCAAGGGACTCACCGTAGTCCACAAAACCGCCGGGCAATGCCCACCCCGGTGGCGGGTTTTTCCTCTTAATAAGGACAATCCCCCCTTCCATCTCGATAATCAGATCAACAGTAGGGAGGGGGTTACGTCTATCGCTCATAGAGTCCTGTCTTCTTCGCTCCTTGCACTGGGGATGGTGAAGTGCCCCTCTGGAATGATCGTTGAGACCGCATGTTTGTAAATCATCTGGACATTGGCAGCATCCTTCAGGATGATTACAAAATTGTCGAACCCCTTGATAGCGCCCTTCAACCTCACCCCGTTAGTGAGATAGACCACCACCGGGGTCTTTTCCTTCCTGAGTTGATTCAGAAAGAGATCCTGGAGGTTCTGGTTTTTTCCTGGCATGACGGACTCCTTTTTTTTCCTGTTATTTTAGCATAAAAGGTCTTTTTATGCATCGGGGTCCGAAAGATCGAATATCTTCTTTCCCTCAGTGTACTGCCTTACCCGGTAATGTGTGATGTTGAGCATCCTTGAGATTATCTCATTGATCCTCCCGCACTGGGATTCAAAGATCTGGAGTTCCTCATCAAGGGGTTCACCTTTCATTGTCTTCTCCCTTATTACAGGTATGAGCGTCATGATTACCGAGAGGGGCTGGCGCATCTCATGGGCGGTTGCACCAGCCAGTTCGACTGTGGCCTTGAGTTTCTCCCTTGTGGCGTCATGGAGGATCTTCAGCTTTCCGTAACTTGTCTCACGGATATCATCCCTGATCTCCACCTCAGAGACCGTGAATATATGGCCGTTGAACTCCACCTCCTCGCCGGAGGGGGCTGTGAGGAGATCCCTGAGCTGGTCTTCCTCTATCTCGTCCATCCTTCTGTCAATGAATTCCTCTGTCTCCCTGCCCAGAAACCTTGCAAAGGCGGGGTTTACCATCTCGATGTAACCCCTGTGGTTTATGATCACGATCCCGTCCACAATATTCTCTATTATCCTTGCATCCCTTGCAGAGAGTTCCCTCAACTGGGCGTTCAGCCTTCTGACGGACCGGAAGGCGTCACTGATCTTCTTTGAGAAAAAGATGGTAATGGCAAGAACGAAGAGGAGTATGAAGAGGCCGAAGGTTCCGAAGCTGAGGGCGGAACGCTTTACCTGGGCGGCATAGAGCCTGTCGGCATAATCCACGGGGATGTCAATGCTCAGGCCTGCGGTAAGGTTCCGGTGACAGCGGAGGCAGTTTTCCTGCATCTGTACAGGGGCGATGTACCGGAAGTAGCTCTTTCCAGCTATGGCTGCCTCCTGGTACTCTTCCGTGGCTGTTCCATCCCTGAACTTCCTCAGGGCCGAGAGTTCCCACCTGTCGGGGTTGGGCAGGCGGCTCTGTGACTCGAGGCTTGTAAGGTGAAACCTGTAGGTCGCCCTCTTTCTGAGGAGGGTGTTCAGCCGCGGGCCAAAGAGGGCAGGGTCCACCCTCACATAGGTCTTGCCCATTATGGAGAGGAGGTTGCCCCTCTCGGCATGCTCTGTTATCTCCACATAGTATCCGTTGTGGCTTGAGCGCCAGATCGGTGATGTGACTATATGCTGAAAGAGCGCCCTTGCATAAAGGATCGTGTTTTTCTGCTGTATATCGGCTATGCTCTTTTTCTCCCAGTGGATGATGGTAAGAAAGAGCCCTGCAAGGACGATCATCAGGGGAAGGCTCAACAGGAGGGCTAGCTTTACGGGACTTTCCGGATAATTGATCCAGCGGAAGGGGCCCCTTTTCCCCCTGTTCTCCGGGGTCATCAGAGGACTCCTCCGATCCTTTCCGTCAGAGAAATGATTTCGGGATGTTTAAGCCTGAAAGAGGCCCGGTTAACCACCAGCCTTGCCGTTGACTCCATGATGGTCTCGACCTCCACAAGCCGGTTGGCCTTCAGTGTCCGGCCTGTCGAGACCAGGTCCACAATCGCATCGGCCATCTCTATGAGGGGGGCAAGCTCGATGGAGCCATAGAGCTTGACGATCTCCACTTCCCTGCCGGTGATGGAGAAGAAAGACTCCGTTATACGGGGGTACTTTGTCGCCACCGTGAGCGGGCCCGATATCACGCCGGGGTCCTTTCCCTCAGGAGCGGCCAGGACCAGCCGGCAATAACCGATTCCGAGGTCAAGGGGTTCGTAGAGGTCGGGCCGCTGCTCCTCAATCAGGTCCTTGCCGACCACTCCCATATCGGCCCCGCCCCGTTCCACAAAGGTGTTTACATCCTGTGAACGGATCGCGAGTATCCTGAGGGCCCTGTCCGGGGAGTGGTGAATGAGTTTCCGGCTTTCCTCCACCTTTCCCCTGAACCGGATCCCTGCCTTCCCCAGAAGGCCAAGGGTCTCTGTCAGCAGTCTTCCCTTTGGTACGGCTATGGTTATCACGGTTCTTCCCGCTCCCTCGTTATAAGGGCCCCGAGGCCCCGGAGTTTCTTCTCAATCTCTTCGTAGCCCCTGTCTATATGGTAGATCCTGTTTATCTGGGTCCTGCCCTCGGCCCTGAGTGCGGCCAGGACAAGGGAGGCGCTTGCCCGGAGGTCCGTTGCCATGACAGGGGCCCCCTTAAGGGTTTCCACTCCCCTGACAGTCGCAGTGGAGCCCTCGATGCTTATGTCCGCCCCCATCCTCCTGAGTTCAGCCACATGCATGAACCTGTTCTCGAAGATGGTCTCCCTGATTATGCTTGTCCCCCGTGCAACGGAGAGGAGGGCCATGAACTGGGCCTGCATGTCCGTGGGGAACCCGGGGTAGGGCAGGGTCTTGAGGTCAGAGGAGCGGGGCCGTTCAGGCCCCTCCACAAGGATGCCCTCTTCATCCACACTTATGGAGATACCCGTCTCTTGAAGCTTCATTATGACTGCTTCAAGGTGATCGGGGATTACATTCTCTATCCTCACCCTTCCGCCGGTGATCCCGGCAGCGGCTATGAATGTTCCTGCCTCTATCCTGTCAGGTATTACCCTGTATTCTACAGGCCTGAGTTCCTCCACGCCTTCTATCTCTATTACAGGTGTGCCGAGTCCTGAAATCCGCGCTCCCATCCGGGTGAGGGCCTCTCCGAGATCAACCACCTCAGGTTCACAGGCTGCATTCTCGAGCCTCGTCGTTCCTGATGCAAGGGCTGCAGCCATCATGAGGTTTTC
The DNA here is from genome assembly GCA_015485235.1 of Nitrospirota bacterium. GTDB lineage: Bacteria > Nitrospirota > Thermodesulfovibrionia > Thermodesulfovibrionales > JdFR-85 > WFTX01. The sequence goes on from WFTX01000298.1 coordinate 5,182, forward strand.
CGTCCCTGTCACCGTGGGGATATCGAAGTAGATCTGGGCTCCCCGGAGCCTCCGGGCCCTGGCAATCACATAACCGGCCTCAAGGGTTATGTCCGCTCCCATTTTTGCAAGACCCATGAGGTGGAGGTTGATGGGTCTGGCCCCGATGGCGCATCCACCCGGGAGTGAGACCCTTGCGGTCCCGTACCGGGCGGTCAGTGGGCCCAGGACGAGCACAGAGGCCCTCATCGTCCTTACAAGGTCATAGGGGGCTTCAAAGAGAGAGAGACCTTCCGTTGAGACGGAGAGGGTGTTTCCTGAGTGCTCGAAGGTGCCTCCCATGTTCGTGATAAGCCTCCCCATGGTCTTTACGTCCCTCAGGCGGGGGACGTCCATGAGGACGGAAGTCCCGCCTGTGAGAATGGTTGAGGCGATTATGGGAAGGGCGGCGTTCTTTGCACCGGAGACCCTCACTCTGCCTTCAAGGGGTCTTCCGCCTTCTATGATGAACCTGTCCATGGAAAATTATAACTGGTTTATCCGGGTTTTTTGTGGAAAGTCTCCGGTTTTTTCCCTTTTCAGGCAGATTCAGTATGATATTTAACCATCCTGTTAAATGAATTGTTCCTGGGAGGCAGGATGTGGTCGATACGACTAAATGCCCTCTCGGAGCCTTCCCGGCCTGTTCAGTTATCCGGGGGTGTGCTCTGCAATTTTTCATTATGAAGCTCCGGTCGTGTCTGAGTAGAGAAAGCTCGATACGAGTCCTGCGGATCTGTTATGGACGGCGCCTTAATAGTCCTGATCAGTTGTATAAAGGGTTTTTGAGTAGAAAAGTCCTATCGGTTTCCGCCGAGCCGACACAGGAAAGCGCTTTCATGAACCATCAGGTTTTAATAATGAAAAATTTCAGAGCGCACCCTCGGAATCATACCGTATTCATTCTCGCTGAAACCAACTTCCAGTCTTCTCCCCAGATTGCCGATAGAAAAAATGCCCCACCAATAAAGGGCAGGAGGGCATAGGGTTTGAGCGGTTTCAGGCAATCTATGATCTTCACCAGGAAGGTGAAGCAGATTGCCTGCCTCGGAACGGGGGCCCCCGAAAAGTCGAAGACTTTTTGGGGTATGGCTGCCCTGGATGGCCTGCGAGAATGAGGCGAAAAGCCTATACCCTCCTGCCTTGTAACTGACTGATGAGTCAATCGGCATTTTTGGGTCATCTGCTCATCGCTGTCTCGAAGAGACAATCGGACATGTAAATAATCCCCTTGCTTTGTAAGGTCAGTGAGAGGATTTTGGTCGTATCGACCACTCCCTGCCTTCTTATGTTTATGCAATGTTTAGGTTAAGTCATATAATATAATAGTACTTGAAAGTAATTCTTAAATATGCTACCATAAAGTAAGGAAAAAGAGTATGAAGACCATCAAGACTTCAGTGACCATCCCTGATGAATTATACAGGGAGGCAAAGAGCCTTTCCGGAAATTTCAGTGCCATCGTGAGCAGGGCGTTGAGAGAATACCTGCAGACCGAAAAGATAAAGAAGGCAATCGATAGCTTTGGTAAATGGGAGGAAAGAGAATCTTCCAGTGTCGAAATTGTAAATGCCTTGAGAGAGGAAGATGACAGAAGGCGGACAGACTGTCCTGGTTGACACAGACGTTGCCATCGACTTTCTGAGGGGAAGAGAATACGCGAGGAGTCTTTTGCTTCCTCTCTGGAGTGAAAATCTTGCATTCATAAGTATTCTTTCCATTTACGAGTTGTATGCCGGTATGAGAGAGAATGAAAAGGACAAAACAGAGGATTTCATGAGGGCCTTTCAGATTGAGCCTGTAACAGTTGAGGTAGCGAGAGAGGCCGGGAAGATTTACAGAAACTACCGTCAAAAGGGTTTGACCCTTACAACAGCAGACTGCATTATCGCTGCTACTGCGCGGGTAAGGGGTCATAAAATCGCCACAAACAACACATCACACTATCCACAGAAGGGCATACTCTTCAGGGGTTTCCCCGGTCGGTGATCAGGAAGGGATATGGTGGACGGTAGGGGATTCGAACCCCCGGCCCCCACGTTGCGAACGTGGTGCTCTCCCAGCTGAGCTAACCGCCCACGTTGTAACAGCCTTATTAATTTTACGGGATTTCCCCCTCAAACATCCAGACCGCCTAAAACCTGTTCTCTCTTCCTGCCTCAGAATGATCTCATGTTATTCAGGTAGATGGGAGAGTTGGTGAACATGGTTGTGCCGTCCTTCAGGATGACCCTGTAGATCCTGGTAGTTGTGCCTCCGCCCTGATACCTGGAGAGTATCTTTCTTACATACTCCCTTGTCTCCCTGATGGGAGGCACCATCCCGTATTTTTCGACCACCGTGGGGCCTGCGTTATAGGCGGCAAGGGCGAGCTCGAGATCACCGAACCGTTCTATCAGATATTTCAGATACCTCGTGCCTCCGTCTATGTTCGCCTCCGGGTCAAAGGGGTTCCGGACACCGAGTTCCTTTGCCGTCTCCGGCATCAGTTGCATCAGCCCGAGGGCGCCCTTGCGGCTTCTTGCACGGGGGTCCCAGTTTGATTCAACCTCAATCACCGATTTTACGAGTTCAGGGCTCAGACCGTACTCCCGGGCCTTCCTCTCGGCAAGACTGTTCATCTCTCCCCTGCTCAGTCTTCTGATCCGCCTTTTTGAGGTCCTCTGCCGAGGGCTGTCACGGGATACAAGGCGGGCCTCCTTTACAGGAGGAGAGTCGGTAAAGTGGATCACACCCTTTTCATCCACATACCTGTAAATGGCACCTTCTGCAGAAAGGGCGAGGATGAATAACAAAGATATGGTTATTATTGCTGTTTTTTTCATTAAAGACAATATAACATGAAGGACGGGTATTGTCAAGGAAGACAGGAGGGATAACAACTGCTCCCCTCCCCCCTCCCTCATGGGAGGGGGGGCTTTCAGGGAAAACAGATCAGGGCAGATTCTGCCTTCGCAAGGTGAGCGGGGAGGTCAAATCTTCACGGCCGGGTTTTCTACTTCTTCTTTATGAAAAATGAGATCACGCCGCCGTCTTCCCTGGTCTCAAGAAGTTCATGCCCGAGACGGTCAAGGAGGGCGGGGATATCGGACTTCGAGCCGGGATCGGTCGTGACCACCTCCAGTACCTGGCCGGCCTCAATGGAATCAAGGGCCTTCTTTGTCTTGAGCACCGGCATGGGACAGTTCATCCCCTTGGTGTCCAGTGTCTGATCAGGTTTTATCTCTGACATAAAAACCTCCTTATGTAAAATTGTCTAAACCAAAGGCTTAGGGTTTAGTATATTCTAAACTAATTGATAAAGTTTATTCAAACGAACCTGAAAGCCGGTCAAAGGTTATTAGTTACTGGTTATTGGTATATTAGTGTATTGGTCACTCAACCTCAACCTTGACCTTGACCTCATCTTCCCGGCGCCTTTCCGGATAAGGGGAAGGGGGAATCCGGAATGGTTATTTCAGTTTATTTATCAGTTCGTTCACGGGCATTGCAGCCAGGCTCAGAAGCTGAACAGTGCCTCTCGATCCTATCTCCACGGACATCTTCATTACTGTCTCGTTGTCCGGGGCCTCCACGATGTTGACGAAGTCATAGGGCCCCAGGACTGCGTACTGTTCCTTGACTGTCACCCCCATTGTCTCGAGTTCCCTGTTTACCTCGAGAATCCTTTCAGGGTTTTCCTTGAGGGTCTTCCTTCCCTCGTCCGTAAGGGTACTGAGGATAATGTAATGTGCCATGGACTCCTCCTCATTCTTCCCCCTTCCTGAGTATATTTTACACCATTCAGCCCGGTGAGTGCAGGTCTTTTCTCTGCGATGAAGATACCCTGCGGCCACGATACGGGCAAGTCCGAAACGGACTCGTATCGAGCAAGACCGCAGGGTTAGCGAGCGCTCTGCATATTCAGAGTTCTGTGGCACCGGGGGATGGTGTTGGTCATTGGTAACTGGTAACTGGTTATTGGTTATTGGTTATTGGTCATTGGTCATTGGTGTATTGGGTACTCAACCTTGACCTTAGCCTGTCTTTTCCCCCTGCACGCTTTAACCTCAGCCTCAAACTCAGAGCCGGCCTCTCTTCATCCCAAACTTGCCATTTGACTTAACAGTCAGTATTATGGGCAGGAAGGTACTGGCTTTACCGCTCATTCTCAGCGGACATCCCTGTCCGCTTCC
>WFTX01000299.1 GCA_015485235.1 Nitrospirota bacterium
CCACCCCCCCTGTCTCTGGAGAGCAATTTATCCAACTGTAAGGTTAAGATAAAATATGCTGGTTTCCTTTATAATCCCGGCACATAATGCAGCCGCTACGATCCAGAAGACACTTGCATCATTCATGAAAGAAGACCTGGAGGATGTTGAGGTAATCCTTGTTGACGATTTCTCCGAGGATAATACTCCTGCTCTGGCAGCTCAGATTCTTTGCAAGATAAACGGAAGAATGATCCAGACTGATGAACACTCAGGGGCAGGGATAGCAAGAAACCGCGGGGCAGAGGCTGCCCAGGGAGAGGTCATTGTCTTTATAGATGCTGACTGCCTCATCAAGCCTGGACTCATTGATAGCATCAAAAAGGAAGCCGAGGCAATCCGGCCTGGAACAATTCTTGGCGGAACCTATACCCCCCTTTCTTCAGACGGCAGTTTTTTCAGCGACTTCCAGTCGGTCTTCATAAATTATTCCGAGACAAAGCACCCTGAAAGCCCTGATTATATCCCGACACACCTGATGATTATTCGAAGGGATGATTTTTTTAGTGCTGGCGGGTTTCGGGAGGATTTTCTCCCCATACTCGAGGACGTCGAGTTCAGCCACAGGGCCCGTGAGCAGGGACTCCATCTGAGGATGATCCCATCTCTCCAGGTCGGCCATATCTTCAACTATACGCTCCTGAAATCCCTGAAAAACGCCTTCAGAAAGTCCTTCTACTGGACAATCTACTCCCTTTCCAGGAGAGACATGTTGCAGGACTCCGGGACTGCATCAAGGGAACTCAAAGTAAATGTCCTTTCCTGGCTTTTAACGCTTCTGCTTATCGCCTTTACCCTGCTTTCCGGGAGCCTCACTCCCCTTCTTTTCTCCATACCGGTAAACATCCTGAACATCGTTCTGAACAAGGGCCTTCTCACCGCCTTTTTCAGATCGGGCAGGCCTGGATTCGGCCTCAGTGCCGCAATGTTCTATCTCTGTATATATCCATTCCCTGTGCTGGCCGGTGGAGTCCTCGGTGGAATGGTTGCTCCCTTCTTTCGGAAAAGGGTGGAGGGATGAGATGTATCAGCCAGTGAGGCACATACCTTCGGCGTTTATCAAGAGGAGACCGATACAGTTCACCTTTTTCGTTACATCAAGGTGTAATGCTGCATGCCCTTTCTGTTTCTATCTGAAGGATGAAAACATAAAGGCCGGAGGGGATGAACTCAGCCTTGATGAGATCAAAAAGGTGGCGGAGGGTCTCGGAAGCCTTCTCTGGCTCTCCTTCTCAGGCGGGGAGGTCTTCCTCCGGGAGGATATCCGGGAGATAACGGAAATATTTTATAACCATACACGCCCGGCGATCATCCTCTTCTCAACAAACGGTCTCATGCCTGAGGGCATCAGGAAAGCCGTGGAAGAAATACTCTCCGCCTCTCCGGAAAGCAGGATCGTCGTGAAGCTGTCCCTTGACGGGTTTGAGGAGACCCATGATCACCTGAGGGGGGTGAAGGGGGCTTATGGGAAGGTACTTGAAACCACCCGCCTTCTTGAACCCCTCCTTGAGAGATACCCCAATTTCGAACTCGGGATAAACACCGTCTTCTGCCGCGAAAACCAGGACGAGGTCCCTGACCTGATTGAGCATGTAAAGACTATGAAGGGTATCAGGACCCATACAGTATCCCTTGTCCGCGGGAGCGGTCTTGATGAAGTGGACCTGGGAAAATACAGGAAGGCGGTTATGAAACTCGAGGAGCAGATCCAGCGGGGAGAGGCGCAGCGATACTCCTTCAGAGGAGCCCGTCTGAAGGCTGCCCAGGATATCCTCCAGAGGCGGCTGATCCTCCAGACGCTGAAAGAAAAACGGCAGGTCATACCCTGTCTTGCCGGCAGGCTTACGCTGGTGATGAGGGAGGAAGGTTCAGTATACCCCTGTGAAGACTTCCGCCTCCTTCTCGGTAACATAAGGGAGACCGGTTACAGTATGGAAAGGCTCCTTGATACTGAGGGGGCGAAGAAGGTGCTGGAGGGGATAAAAGGGGGCAGATGCCACTGCACCCATGAGTGCTACCTGATGATGAGCATCCTCTTCAATCCATCGGCCTGGCCGGGTCTTCTCAGGGAGTATCACCGGATAGGTCGGCTCTGACAGCCTCGATGACCCGACGGAGATCAGCCAGCCGGTACGGCTTTGGGAGTGCGCCCCAGAAGCCGTAATCCCTGAAGTTTTTTACCATCCCCCTGTCAGAGTAACCGCTCGAGACAACTGCCTTTACATTTGGATCTATCTCTCTGAGCAGTCCCAGTGCTTCCATCCCGCCATGTCCGCCCGGCACTGTAAGGTCAAGTATCACAAGGTCAAAGGTCCTGCCCATATCCTTTGCCTCTCTGTAGCGCTCAACCGCCTCTCTGCTGTTTTCTGCCGTAACCACCCCGCACCCCAGTTCCGTCAGGGCAGAGGCTGCAAAGTCCCTTACCACATCCTCATCATCCATCACCAGAACCTTCAATACTGACGGGGCGCGCTCTTCCCCGCCTTTCTCCTGTCTATGGTCAGGTCCGTGGCTCAGGGGAAGATAAATCTGGAATGTCGTCCCCTTCCCTTCGGCTGAAAACACGGTTATATAACCATTATGTCTCTTTATGATCGAGTATGCCGCAGCAAGGCCGAGACCGGTACCGGTCTCCTTCCCGCTGAAAAAGGGGTCAAAGACCCTCTCGAGGTCTTGCTCCCTGATCCCGAAACCGTGATCCGAGATGGTTATCCTGGCATAATCACCTTCAGGAAGAGGGACAGACTGATCCTTTTCAAGCGAGACAACCTCGCAAAGAACCTTTATCCTCCCTCCACCGGACATGGCCTCCCTGGAATTCTGGACAATCCCCTGGATGGCCTGTTTAATCTGGTTCTGATCTACCTCGATCTCCAGGTTCTCACAGGTCGTACGGAAATCATAAGTCACCGATGAACCCTCGAGGGTAAGGCTGACCGAATCCTTCACAAGTTCAGAGAGGTTCACCATGCTCTTGTAGGGCACCCCTCCGCGGGAGATGTTAAGGAGCTTGTGACTCAGATCCCTTGCCTCCAGGC
>WFTX01000300.1 GCA_015485235.1 Nitrospirota bacterium
GCTCTGGCAGCGTGAGTTCCCCTGCTTCCATCCTGAGGCAGTCTATCCTGTTAAGGATTACACTAAGGGGGTTGTTGATCTCATGGCAGAGCCCGGCAGAGAGCATACCCGTTGCAGCAAGCTTCTCCGACTGTATCAGTTTCTGCTGTGTCTTTTTCAGCTCATATATCTTCCCCCTCAGCATCTCGTTGAGCCGTTTGATTTCCCTGTAGGCATTCTCTATCTCTGTTTTTTCCCTCCTGATTTTTTCAAAGAGACGGTACCTCTGTATGGCTGCCGATGTCTGGCTCGTGATGGAGAGAAGGACATCAATCTCGTTCCTGCCAAGATGTCTACCTGCTGTGAAGGTAACAGATATAACGCCATATGCCTCGCTGCCTGCAAGCATGGGGATGCAGACATGGCTGAATTCAGGGGCACCAAAAAGGCACCTGTTAGGGCAGCGGGTATCATTGCAGGCAACATATGGCAGTCCATCCCTCAGGGCAGCACATGCCCCCATTGAATGGTCAATGTGCAGATCAGGCGGGGTATCCTCACTTCCTTTGTATGTCCTCAGTTCCAGGACGCCTTTTTCATCCACCGTATATACACAACAGAACTCCGGACAAAAGAGTTGTGAGACCTCTTCCGTCACTGTCTTCAGGGTCATATCCACATCACCCGGAAGGTATCCGATGATATTGCTCAGCTTTATAATTGTCGATAGAGCTGAGCTTATCCACTCTTCAGGAGTACTTCCGGTCTTAACATACTGAGTCATTCCAGTTTTCCGGTCCTTTGTCATCGATTGTTACCAACGACGGCGAACTCCTGGGAGGCCTCAACAAGGGCTTTTACAGAGCTGATATCTGCTTCTACAGGCACTTCACATCCTGACCCAAGAAGAAAGTTTCCTCTTTCAACTGTCTCCTCAAGACACTTCAGCGCTGCCTCCTTGATCTCTTCTGGACTGCAAGATACAAAGCAAAAAGGCATCATGTTCCCGTTGACTGCCACTGTACCGAGAAGGTCAAAGGCCTCAGAAACAGGCACGGTATAATCCACTGTGGCAAGTTCCACATTTGCCTCCCTGTAGAAAGGGAGGATCTTTCTGGTGTTTCCTGCAATACTCAGCCAGGAGATCAGGGAACCCGCCCTTCTGAACTCACTGAAAAGCCTCCTGAGCCTTGGCAACTCAAGCTTGCGGAACATCTCGTGGGGCACCACTATCGGTGAGGCTACGGGATCAAATATGACGTGACAGTGCACACCTGCCTTCAACAGGGCCATTCCGTATCGTCTTGCCACCTCCTCTGTAAAATCCAGGACTTCATCAACAGCCCCGGGATCGTCTGCCATCTGATAAAGGAGGTGTTCAAGTCCCATCATCTGACCTGCCAAGCTGAGTGGCCCCATCATGCAACCGGCAACTATACAGGTGTCTTTCACTGCATCCCGAAGGCGGGAGGATGCCTCTAATACAACAGGCATCCTTCCGTCCTTCCAGGGGTCAGGCAGATCTCTATTCTTTATGTCTCCTGCATTTACTGCTACAGGCCCTGCTACTGCAGGATATTGATCCTCCTTGTAACTCAGCTTGCACCCCGTTGCCTCTGATTCCACCGAAAGATCAGCAAATGAGAACAGGATGTCATGACCGGCAAGACTCCTCGCCTTCAACTGACTCTCTGCGAGTTTGGATGCGTCCGTTACATATTCATATATACTGTATCCACAGGTCTTGGCAGTGACTCCAAAGGTTTCCGGCACTACAGGCACCCTGTCTTTAGGCTTGCCTTTCAGGGTGTTGAGCACCCGCTCAAATGAGGTCATGGCGTTATTCATGCCTTGCTCTTGAGACCTTTCAGGTAGTGGAAAATATCAAATGCGGTTTGTGCTACAAAGTCAACATTGAGATCATCCTTTGAGGTCTGTTGGATTGCACCACCGCCTGCAATCAACTTGATATCCGATCTCCCAGCCTTCTTGAGTAATTCCCTTATTCTTGTGATCGAAGGAATGGTGGTTGTCAGGAGGCTGCTCACACCGATGTATCCTGCGCCTTCCCGTATCGCCCTGTTAACAAACTCTTCTGGTCCTATGTCCTTCCCAATGTCAATAACCCTGTATCCACTTGACCGGAGCAGCATCTTGACAACATGCTTCCCCAACTCATGAATGTCACCTTCAATGGTCCCCAATACAATGGTTCTATCCGCTCCTGGCTGTACGGTTTTCGAGGGGGGGAGGTGCCGGGCTACCACATTGTCCAGAACCGCCATCATGGCCCTTCCTGCCAGCATGATCTCCAGCAGGTTGAACTCTTCATTGGTGCACTTTGCATTAAGGGACTGAAGCGCTGCAGTCAACCCATCCTGTATGAGGGATTCAATGGTGAGACCCTTCGCAATAAGCTCTTCCGCAAGGGTTACAGACAGATGCGCCTCTCCTTGCACTATCACCTGTATCAAGGCATCTATTTCAGGGTATCTGTCCAACTAATATATTATATCAGACCTTCCAGAATTATCCAGCAAAACAAGTCTTGAACCTGACAGATTCTCCATATCTAACCATATCCGACGCTCCAGACCCTCTCCAGCGCCATTGACAGAGATGACGCTACAATCTTGATTGCAGAGAGCTCCTCCATGGTAAAGTCTCTTGAGGCAGCAACCTTGATGCTTCCGATCTCTTTCTTTTTCAACAATACTGGCTCAATGTACAAAAAACCTTCAGTCTCTCCCCTTGATGCCACTATTCTCTCTTCTGGTTCGTTAAGTGTAACAGCCACTCCATTTACATCAAAATACTTTCTGATAAACTCAACTGTACTGTTGAAGATCTCCTCTTCTGAGATGCACTTGTTGATAATAGTGGAAAATTCAGACACCTTGTAAAGCCTGTAATTTATCTTGTATATATTCCTTGCCATCTCATTGAAGGCCCTGGCCATCCTGCTGATTTCATCTTCTCCCTTCACAGTTATACGGTACTTGAGGTTGCCTTTGCCGAAGTACTGCATTGCCACATTGATCTTCTGAAGTCGGGAAAAAACCCCTTTTTGAAGGCAGATGTAAACCAGTATGGTCAATGTAAGCAGGACGGCAACAGAGGTTCCCAGGTTTATTGATACCTCCCTGAAGAATCTTTTCTCATAGGTTGTGGTATCAAAGCCTATTCTCAGATAACCTATGGGATCTGCGTTCCCATGACATTTCCTGCAGATGGGACGTGGTCTGACAGGCATAGTGAAGATGCTTATCTTGCTGGCTGGTCTGTTGTCTTCTGCACTGAACCTGGCGGTCATGTCCCTGTCAAGAATCTCAACCCCGGTTATGGAGGGACTTGTCGCTATAACACTTAGAGCGTTCGATACCTCATCCACCTTGCCCTTAGCCATCGTCTGCTCCAGGATTGAATAAAGTACTGAGGATAGCAGCTGCATGCTTTTCTGCTCGTCTTCCTGAATCCTCTCCTTTGTATTCTCCAGCTGTACCCAGAAAGAGACCGAAACTGTGGCAACCATCCCCAGAAAGAGGATGCAGAGGAGTTTTATCCTGAGGCTTCTGGGATATCCTTTGAGCAAAGACAATCTGAAAGACTCCGAGTATTTGATTAGAAGTATAATCCATCAAATACTGAATTTCAGTAACCATGGTCACAGAGGAAACGGTCTCAGCGAGTGCAGAAAACAAAAAGACCCTCACAGGAAACAATACCTGTGAAGGTCTTTCAATATGGAAATCTCAATAGGCTATATCCCTAACTCTGCTCAGAAAGACACTCGCCCTTCACGCCAAGGATTATTTCCTTGAAGGGGATATCCTTGCCTGACCTTTTGAGGGCCTCCTTGAGTATGGCCGTCATCCCACCGCAGCAGGGGACCTGCATCCTCAGGCATGTGATACTCTTGATTGATGAGTTCGAGAAAATTTCCGTGAACTTCTCAACATAGAACATGGCATCATCCAGCTTGGGACAGCCTATGAGGACCTTCTTGTCCTGCAGATACCGGTCGTGGAACTCCTTGGTGGCAAAGGCGGTACAGTCTGCTGCAACAAGCAGGTCTGCATCATTCAGGAAGGGTATCACCGTTCCCATCAGTTTTATCTGGATCGGCCAGTGTGAAAGCGGTGCCCTCACCTCCTCAGCCTGCGCTCCCATGGTTGCACACGACGGACATTCATTGCTGGTAGTATTTCCCATCCTTACCTCCCGTTACTTAATTATTCAGGTCAGCAGAAGCTGATACTGTATTTATTCTATTATTTTCTGCAATCCTTTTCTATGACATAGATCATACTTCCAGATATGATTTATCTCATGGTTTTTTACACCTCTGAGGTGGTTGAATAAAGCATGGACAGTACAGCCAGACTACATATACTCAGGCGTATCACCCAGATCCTCTTTCTCCTCCTTATTCTCCTCCTCCCGGTCTTTGATATCCTCCGGTATGACACTGCCACAAAGGAACTTTTCATCTTTGGCAAGGTCTGGAGCCTGGGACTCCGTGACGCCATCTCGGACGGCCAGATCGTATCATCAACAAGGGTAGCCCTTACGATAATCATGAAGGCGATCATTCCCTGGGTGATAATCCTCTCCATATTCCCGCTCTTAGGCGTCTTTTTCGGTCGCCTTTTTTGTGGCTGGCTCTGCCCGGAGGGTTTTCTTTTCGAATTTGCCGACTATCTCAACCTGAAGATATTCGGAAGAAGGAGTCTCTACAGGACCTCACATAACGATCCTGCGGCTGAAACTTCAGGAAGGGGGCTCTATATCATACTTGCAATCCTCTTTTACATCATCGTCCCACCTGTAATAGGCATCTTCCTCACAGGATACTTCATCGCCCCTGCAACAATATGGAAGGAGATAACCACAGGCAACCTCTCCTTCGGCCTGAAGGCCGGTATCGCCGGAGTAAGCATCTACCTCGTCATAACCTCGATCTTCGTCCGCCATCTCTTCTGCAAATACGTATGCGCGCCCGGTCTTATGCAGATGCTCTTTGGATGGTTCAGTTCCCGTTCACTCCGGATTGAGTTCGACAGGGCCAATATATCCCGGTGCACTGACTGCAGGAGGTGTGAACAGGTCTGTTTCATGGGCGTAATGCCGAGGGCGACCCAGAAAAATATAAACTGTGTAAACTGCGGTGAATGCATATCAGCGTGTGAGAAAGAACTGGGGAGAGACAAAGGTCTTTTCTCCTTCCGGAGGGGAAAGAAAAAAGAGAACGAGAGCAAGACCTCCCAGCCGGTACTCAGACACCCTTGAACTGAGACTGAACCAAACATTGATAATTAAGTCATTGGTCATTTCTCGCCTTTCTCGCCTTATACTTCTCCCCGCCAAACGTTATTCTTAACTTAACCATGACCTTAGGCTGTTTTCATCCCCTGCCGGACCTCATGTTTATCCAAAGTCAAGGTTGATACAGCCAGTCTTCTTCATTCCCGGGGCATTCATGTATAATATCCCTCGTGAGAAACAGGACATCAACCACAG
>WFTX01000301.1 GCA_015485235.1 Nitrospirota bacterium
ATATTATGGACAGGAAGGTACTGGCTTTACCGCTCATTCTCAGCGGACATCCTTGTCCGCTTCCGAGGCAATTTTGCGATTCACCATCCAGGTGAATCTTATGCAAAATTGAAATCCGCTCAAACCCGGTACCCTCCTGCCCCTTATGTGTCGGAATGTTTTTCCTGTCAGCAATTTTGTCTTCATTCCGGAAATTGCTAAAAAACAGGGGATAGGATTAAAATAACCAGATGTTTCCTGACCGCGAAACCTTCCTTAAGCTCGCCCGTAAGGGGAATCTTGTCCCTGTATTCCGGGAAGTCCTGGCTGACCTTGAGACACCTGTTTCGGCATACCTCAGGGTTTCCGGGAGCCCGTCCTTTCTGCTTGAAAGCGTTGAGGGCGGGGAGAAGTGGGGGAGGTATTCGATACTTTCGGCATCAATCGCCCGAATCCTCAGGTGCAGGGGGAGGCGGGTCGAGGTGCTTCAGTCCGGTAAGGTGGTTTCATCCCGTGAGTATGACGACCCCCTCGTTGCCCTTAAGGAGGAACTCTCGCGGTACAGACCTGTTGAGGACCTTCCCGACCTTCCACCCTTTTACGGCGGAATGGTGGGATATATCGGGTACGAGATGGTAAAATTCTTCGAAAGGGTGCCGGACAGGGAGAAGCCGGGCCTGGGGCTTCATGACTTCTTCTTCATGCTCCCGGAGATCCTTCTCATCTTCGACAACCTGAAGCATACGATGAAGGTTATAGCCCCTGTCCCTGTCGAGGATGATCCCCTTGCCGCCTATGAGAGGGCGAGTGCCCTCATAGAGGATACAATCAGGCGCCTCCGTGCCGCTCCGGCCGGAGGATCGGAGCCCCCTCTCCCTGTGGAAGGGGAGGGCAGGTTCCAGTCCACCTTCGGCCCTCCCGAGGCATTCGAGGAGGCAGTAAAGAAGGCCAAGGGATATGTCCATGCCGGGGATGTGGTCCAGGTGGTGCTGTCCCAGAGGTTCGAGCGGCAACTCAGGGTGGATCCCTTTACAATATACAGGGCCCTGAGGGTGATCAACCCCTCGCCCTACATGTACTATATTGACAGCGGTGAGGCCCGGTTGATAGGCTCCTCTCCGGAGATTCTCGTCAGGCTTGAGGGCGACCGTGTGGTCCTGAGGCCGATAGCAGGGACAAGGAGGCGGGGGAGGAATGACGAGGAGGACAGGGCCCTCGAGAGGGAACTCCGGGAGGATCCGAAGGAGATCGCCGAGCATATAATGCTCGTTGACCTGGGCAGGAACGATGTGGGCCGGGTGGCAGAGGTGGGGAGTGTGAAGGTTACGGAGTTGATGACGGTTGAGAGATACAGTCATGTGATGCACCTTGTATCCAATGTGGTGGGGAGGCTCAGGGAGGGCCTCGACGCCTTTGACCTGCTGAGGGCCTCTTTCCCTGCCGGGACGGTTACAGGGGCGCCCAAGGTGAGGGCGATGGAGATAATAGACGAACTCGAGCCTGTGAGACGGGGGCCCTACGCCGGGGCTGTCGGTTACTTCAGTTTCTCCGGGAACATGGATACCTGTATCACCATAAGGACGATCATAGCAGAGGGCCGGACCCTCCATATCCAGGCAGGGGCAGGGATAGTTGCCGATTCCGTTCCGGAGCGGGAATACAGGGAGACGGTGAGCAAGGCGATGGGGATGATGAAGGCCGTAGATATGGCCGAGAGAGGGCTTTAGGGAGGCATGAGATGCTGTTGATGATTGACAACTATGATTCCTTTACCTACAACCTTGTCCAGTACTTCGGGGAGCTTGGTGAGGATGTCCATGTCTTCAGGAACGACCGGATATCCATCTCTGAGATAGAGGAGATGAACCCTGCAAGGATCGTCATATCTCCCGGCCCCTGTACCCCCAGGGAGGCGGGGATCTCTGTGGAGGTGATAAGGCACTTTGCCGGGAAGAAGCCCATACTGGGCGTATGTCTCGGCCATCAGGCCATCGGGGCCGCTTTTGGCGGAGAGATCGTGAATGCCCCCAGGCTGATGCATGGGAAGACCTCCCTTGTCTATCATGATGAGCAGGGGGTTTTCAGGGGGCTCCCCAATCCCTTTGAGGCCACGAGATACCATTCCCTTGTTATCAGAAGGGAGACCGCCCCGGAGGAACTTGTCATAACCGCCTGGACCGACAGGGATGAGATAATGGGTGTGAGGCACAGGGAGTTCTGTATAGAGGGTGTCCAGTTTCATCCGGAGTCCATTCTCACCACTGTCGGGAAGGACCTCCTCAGGAACTTTCTCCGCTATGAGGGAGGCAGGTGGACAGGTCAGGGCTAAGGTTGAGGTCAAGAAAAAAGCGTATAGCGTGGAGCGGGTAGCGGGCAGGGAACACGGAAGGCGAGAAACGTTGAACGCGGGAAAAGACGAAACAAACTAAATAAACGAGATTAACGAAAGTAACGAATTGAACCAGAGTAACGAAATAAACGCGCTAACGCATTAAACCCGATAGATCCACATGTTCCCTGAAGGGGCATGAAATAAGGTATCAGAGGGAGGAGAGATGATAAAAGAGGCAATTAACATGCTTGTCCAGGGGATCAACCTCTCCGAGTCGGAGATGGTGGAATGCATGAACGAAATAATGGAGGGCAAGGCAACGGATGCCCAGATAGGCGCCTTTCTGACGGCCCTCAGGATTAAGGGGGAGACCGTTGAGGAGATAACCGGAGCCGCCCGGGTGATGAGGGAGAAGGCTGCCCGGATAAAGGCGCCTGACGGGGTTGTGGACACCTGCGGTACAGGCGGTGACATGGCCCATACCTTCAACATATCCACCACGACGGCGATTGTAGTGGCGGCCACGGGTGTGCCCGTTGCAAAACACGGCAACCGCTCCGTCTCCTCACGCTCCGGGAGTGCCGATGTCCTGGAGGCCCTGGGTGTGAAGATAGACCTTCCCCCTGAGAGCGTGGAGAAGTGCCTCTTTGAGACAGGGTTCGGCTTCCTCTTTGCCCCGCTCTTCCACCCTGCCATGAAGTATGCCATAGGCCCGAGGAGGGAGATGGGGATCAGGACTGTTTTCAATATCCTGGGCCCGATCACAAACCCTGCGGGTGCAAAGAGACAGGTGCTGGGAGTCTTCACCGACCGGCTGACAGAGCCCCTTGCCAGTGTGCTGGGGAACCTCGGGGCAGAGGATGTGATGGTCTTTCACGGCGAGGACGGTCTGGATGAGATAACGATCACTGACGGAACCAGGGTGAGCAGGTTCCGGAACGGGCAGGTGGAGAGCCTGATCATCTCTCCCGAGGATTTCGGCTTTGAACGGGCCCCGGCCGGGGCGATCGCAGGCGGCGCTGCTGAAGAGAACGCAGAGATCACCATGAAGGTCCTCAAGGGGGAGAAGGGTCCCAGGAGGGATATCGTCCTGATGAATGCGGCTGCCACCCTTGTGGTGGCGGGCCGGACGGAAGACCTCAGGGAGGGTGCTGCGATCGCAGGGGAGGCCATAGATTCCGGGGCCGGACTCCGGAAACTCCGTGAGATAGTGGAGGTTTCCAAAAGGCTCTGATATGGCAGTCCGTGTGGGTGTTATAGGGGTGGGATACCTGGGGTTTCACCATGCCAGGGTTTACCATGAACTTGAGGAGGCGGAACTGGTCGGTGTGGCTGATCCTGATATCTCCCGGGCTGAGGAGGTTGCCGGGAAATTCGGCTGCAGGGCCTTCAGTGAGTATGCCGACCTCCTCCCTCAGGTGGATGCCCTGAGCATAGTCACTCCCACGCACACCCATCATGATATAGGCCTTGACTGCATCCGGGCCGGCAGGGACATCCTGATTGAAAAGCCCATTACAGGCGGGCTTGAAGAGGCGGAAGAGCTGATATCCTCAGCCAGGAAGGCTGAGAGGATCCTCCAGGTGGGCCACCTGGAGAGGTTCAACCCTGTGGTGATCGCTGCCGAGGAGTTGATTGAGCGGCCGAGGTTCTTTGAATCGGAGAGGCTTTCGCCCTTTTTAGGCAGGGGGACTGATGTGGATGTTACCCTTGATCTTATGATACATGATATTGATATCATACTCTCCCTCTGTCACGGCCGGGTCCGGGAACTGAGGGCCACGGGGGCATCAGTCCTGAGTGACAATATAGATGTCTCAAAGGCATGGGTGGAGATGGACAACGGTGTCTCCGCCGTCATAACGGCGGGGAGGCTCTCGCCGGTGAAGAGGCGGGTGCTGAAGATATTCCAGGATACAGGGTATATCCTTCTTGACTATCAGGAGATGGTGGTCCGGCATCATTACAGGGGGGAGGACGGCTCAATCAGGACCGAGACCATAAGGCCTGAGCAGAAGGAGCCCCTTAAGGAGGAACTCCGGGACTTCCTCAGATGCGTAGGAGACCGTTGCAGCCCCCGGGTGAGCGGGGAGGACGGCCTGGAGGCCTTGAAGGTTGCCCTTGAGATAAGCAAAAAGATAAAGGAGAAGCTATGATTCCGATGGTTGACCTGAAGAGGCAGTATGCTGAGATCAAGGAGGAGGTGCTCCGGGAGATAGACGGTGTCCTGGAAAGCAGCAGGTATATACTCGGCAGGAAGGTGGAGGAGTTCGAGAAGAGGGTGGCCGCCTATCACGGGGTGAAGGATGCCGTAGGCGTGAACTCCGGTACCGACGCCCTGAACCTGGCACTGAAGTCCCTCGGAGTGGGGGAGGGAGATGAGGTCATAACCACCCCCTTCACCTTCTTTGCCACAGTGGAAGCCATCATCTATCAGGGGGCAAGGCCGGTCTTTGTTGACATAGATCCCCTTACGCTTAACATGGCTCCCGGACTGATAGAGGAGGCCGTGACCGACAGGACCAGGGCGATCCTTCCCGTTCATCTCTTCGGGCTTCCTGCAGATATGGAACAGATCCTGGACATAGCCAACAAGTATGACCTTCTTGTAGTGGAGGATGCAGCACAGGCCTTTGGTGCGACCTACCGGGGGCAGAAGGTGGGGAGCTTCGGCGATGCCGGCTGTTTCAGCTTCTATCCGAGCAAGAACCTCGGGGCCTATGGCGACGGCGGTATGATAGTGACTGACAGGGACTCCCTGGGCTCAAAGGTGAGGAGCCTCAGGAATCATGGCTCCGTGGGCGGATACCTCCACGGAAGGATAGGGATGAACAGCAGGCTTGACGAGCTGCAGGCCGCCGTTCTCCTGGTGAAACTCAAGAGGATAGACATCTACAACCAGAAGAGGAGGGAGAAGGCTGCGCTCTACAACTCCCTGCTTTCAGACCTGGTTGCCTGCCCTGTGGAACCGGAGGGCTATTTGCATGTCTACCATCAGTACACCATAAGGACACCCCTGCGGGAGAGAGTGGCAGAGGCGCTGAAAAAGGAAGGTGTCTCTTCAGTCGTCTATTATCCCCTCCCCCTTCACCTCCAGGATGCGCTCAAGAACCTCGGCTACAGGGAGGGTGACTTCCCCGAGGCGGAGAAGGCTGCCAGGGAGGTGCTCTCACTTCCCATCTACCCGGAACTCGAAGACTCTGATGTGGAGAAGATTGCAGGGATAATAAGAAGGGTCTTTTCCTGACGGAACTTACTATGATGGATATCTTCATAAGCGCAGGCGAGGCCTCGGGTGAGCTTTACGGTGCACTGCTCGTAAGGGCCCTGAGGGAGACGGCCGGTGAGCCCCTCAGGATATCGGGCATGGGGGGTGAGAGGATGAGGGCCGAGGGGGTTGAACTTCTTGGTGAGGTGACAGGGGCCTTCGGACTCGGGGAGGCGATTTCCTCCATAAGGAGTCTGAGGCGGACCTTCAGGAAGGTATCGGCCTACCTCTCTGAAAAGAGGCCGGCTGTGGTGGTTCTCATAGACTTCCCTGACTTCAACTTCCGGGTGGCCCGGACGGCAAAGGCCCTGGGCATCCCTGTCCTCTACTACGTAAGCCCCCAGGTCTGGGCCTGGCGGAAGAAAAGGATACACACCATGAAGAGACTCTGCGACAGGATCGCCGTCATCCTCCCCTTTGAGGAGGAACTTTACAGGAAGACGGGTATGGATGCAGAGTTTGTGGGTCATCCCATCATGGAGGAGATAGAGAAACTGAAGGGCGGCAAGGAGTTTATACGGGAATCCCTGGGCCTCTCTCCCGAGAGGGGGGTTCTTGCCCTGCTGCCTGGGAGCAGGAGGGCAGAACTGAAGCGGATGCTTCCCCTTTATTCCGGAGTGGTAAAACTCTTCAGAAAGAGATACCAGGCCTATCAGTACATACTCCCCCTTGCAGAAAACATCGGGGATGGTGAGTTCATCGATGAACTGGAGGGTTTGAGGAGCCTGGGAGTGAATATCGTCAGGGGGAGGGCCACAGAGGTCCTCTATGCCTCGGATTTCGGGCTTATCACCTCAGGGACCGCCACCCTGCAGGCCGCCCTTCTGGGCCTTCCCATGGTGGTTGTCTACAGGATGTTTCCCCTTACATACCTGATAGGGCGGCTGATAGTGGATGTGAAATACATAAGCCTCGTTAACATCCTTGCAGGGGAGGCGGTGGTGAAGGAACTCATCCAGTGGGACGCGGTGCCGGAGAAGGTGGTGAAGGAACTGGACAGGCTCATACTGGACGACCAGATAAAACGGTATATGCTGGAGGCCTTCGGGAGAATCAGGGAGGTCTATGAGGGCAAGCACCCCTCCCGGCGGGTTGCCAGGATGGTGATGGAACTTGCCAGAGGAGGACCGGCCTGATGAAGGACGGCTTTATCCATAGGCTCAGGGCGGTGATGGAACTTGTGGGTCCCTACAGGAAGAGGGTCCTTCTCTCCATCGTCCTGAGTGTGATACTTTCAGGGATAAACGGGGCCCTTGCCTGGCTTGTCAAGCCGGCGATGAACGGGATATTCCTCGAGAAAAAGGCTGAACTCCTGATATACATCTCCGCCGGTGTCTTTGTCCTTTACATGTTGAGGGGGGTGCTCTCCTTCGGACATTCCTATCTGATGACCTCCGTGGGGATGAAGATCGTCCGTGACCTGAGGAACCGGCTCTACGAACACCTGACCTTTGTCCCCGTGAGCCGTTACAATGAGCGGTCAACGGGTGTTATGCTCTCCAGGATAATAAACGATGCCGGCCAGTTACAGAAGGTGGTCGCCTATTCCATAAAGGACCTCTTCGTTGAGGGAACTACGGTTATCGCACTGGGAGCAGTCGCCTTTACGCGGAGGTGGGACCTCACGCTTATCTCGCTCACCGTCCTCCCCCTTGCCTTCTACGGTGTGGGGAGGCTTGGCAAGAGGCTGAAGCGGGTTACCAAGGATGCCCAGAAGAAGATCTCCGTTATCACGGAACTCATCTCCGAGACCTTCACAGGGATAAAGATGGTGAAGGTCTTCGGACGGGAGGGGGTGCTGGTGAACCTCTTCAAAAAGCGGAACCAGGAATTCTACCGGGACAACATGAGGGCCACGAGGATAGCAGAGGCCACATCACTCCTGATGGAGTTCGTGGGGGGGCTCGGGATAACCTTTGTCCTCTACTATGGAGGCAATCTGGTGATAAGGGGTGAGATCACACCGGGAGACTTCTTCTCCTTCCTTGCCGCCATCTTCATGCTCTATACCCCGGCCAAGAGGCTTGCCAAGGTGAGCAATGCCCTGAACCAGGCGAGGGCCTCCCTGGAGAGGATAAACGAGTATTTCACGATCGAGAGGGAGCCTGAAGGGGGAAAGGAGATCGGGCCTATCAAGAGGGCCATCGAGTACAGGAATGTTTCCTTCATATACCCGGGAAGTCGTGATTATGCGCTCCGTGAGATCAACCTGGAGATAGAAAAGGGGATGATCCTCGCCGTTGTGGGAAGGAGCGGGGCGGGAAAGACCACCCTTGTCGATCTCCTCCCCCGGTTCTTTGAGCCCACCGAGGGGGGAGTCTTCATAGACGGTCTGAACATAAGAGAGGCCTCCCTACCTTCGCTCCGGCGCCAGATCGGGGTTGTGAGCCAGGACGTTGTCCTCTTCAATGATACGGTCAGGGCGAACATAGCCTTCGGAAATCCCGAGGCCTCCGATGATGATATTATGGAGGCGGCCCGGGCCGCCTTTGCCCATGAGTTCATCGTGGAACTCAGGGACGGCTATGACTCCCTCATCGGCGAGAGGGGTGTGAGACTTTCAGGCGGGCAGCGGCAGAGGCTTTCCATAGCCAGGGCGATACTCAAGAACCCTCCGATCCTCATACTGGATGAGGCGACTTCCTCCCTTGATACCCATGCCGAGATGATGGTTCAGCAGGCACTGGACGGCCTGATGAAGAACAGGACCACCATCGTGATCGCCCACCGCCTCTCAACGGTCAGGAATGCCGACAGGATCGTGGTGCTCGAAGGCGGGAGGATCGTTGAGACGGGAAGGCACGAGGACCTGATGGAGCGTGACGGTGTTTACCGGAGGCTCTATGAGATACAGTTTGCCCCTGAACCTGCCCTATGATCGACAGGATTGCAAAGGCGGTGTTCTTTTTCTTCTATACCCTTGTATACCTTGGGGGGCTGCTCGTTCTTCTCCCCAGGGAACTCCTCAGGCGGAGCGGTCCTCTCCGGAGGGAGTGGCTGAGGGAGAGACTTGGACTGATCCCCTCTTCCGGACCGGGTAGCGGGCGGAGGGTCTGGGTGCATGCCGTTTCAGTTGGTGAGGCCATGGCAGCCCGGCCCCTCGTCGAGGCATTGAGGGGTGGATGGGAGGTGGCCCTCTCCACGGTCACCGATACGGGCCGGAAGGTGGCCTCCGGTTTCATGAAGCCCCGGGAACTCCTCTTCTACCTCCCCTTTGATCTCCCCCTCTCGGTCCTGGCGGTGCTCCGGAGGCTCAGGCCTGACCTCATGGTGGTGATGGAGACGGAGATCTGGCCCTCCCTCTTGATGCTTCCGCCCAGGAGGGGGGTGAAGGTGGTGATGGCCAACGGGAGGATCTCTGAAGGCTCTTACAGAAACTACAGAAGGATAAGGCCCCTGATAGGCTGGTTCCTCTCAGGCGTGACCCGCTTCTGCATGCAGACAGAGGTGGACGCAGAGAGGATAATCAGTCTCGGCGCCCCGCCGGAGCGGGTTACCGTGACGGGAAATCTCAAGTTCGGGCTGAAGAGGCCCGGGGAGATACCCCGGTGGGCAAAGAACCTCGGCCACCCCCTCATCATCGCAGGGAGCACCCATGAGGGGGAGGAGCGCCTGGTCATGGATGTTTTCAGGCGGTTGAGGAAGGACTTTCCCGGCCTGAGGATGGTTGTCGCACCCCGCCACCCTGAACGGTTCGACGAGGTGGAGAGACTCCTCCTGGACTCCGGTCTCGCATATGCAAGGAGAACCGTAAACCCGGCCATGGATGAGGCTGAGGTAGTGCTTCTCGATACGGTAGGGGAACTGGGAGGTCTCTACGGGGCAGGGGATATCTGTGTGGTCGGCGGGAGTTTCGTCCCGAAAGGTGGCCACAACCTCTTCGAGCCCGCCTCCTGGGGCAGGGCGGTGGTCTGCGGTCCCCATATGAACAATTTTCCCCTTTCAGAGGAGTTCTTCCGGGAGGGCGGGGCGATAAGGTCAGGGCCGGAGGAACTGGAGGGAGTGCTCCGGGAATTGCTGAGTGACTCTGCCTTGAGGGAACGGACGGGACTTAAGGCCCTTGAACTCTACAGGGCGAACGAGGGGGCCCTTGAGAAGACGCTCCAGGTCATAGAAGGGATTTTCAGGGAGTCATCCCCGCTTCAGGGCGGTCACGACCGTTCTTGAGAAGTTCTCCACGAGGTCCGGGTTGAATTCATTGCCGGCTCCCTCCCTGAGGAGGACGAGGATATCCCGGATGGACCAGTCCCTCTTGTAGGGCCTCCTGCTTCTGAGGGCATCAAAGAAGTCCGAGATGGCCACGATCTGGCTTACGAGGTGCTGGGCCTTCTTCTCTCTCTTCAGGTCCGGATAGCCCTTCCCGTCGTACCTCAGGTGGTGTTCCAGGGCTACGATGGGGGCAAGCCTGGGGAGCCCGTCCACAGTGGCGAGGTATCTTGCGCCATAGAGGGTATGCTTCCTGATCTCATCCCACTCCTCATCCACAAGGGTTCCCTTTTTTTCGAGGATCTCTTGGGAGATGAAGAGCTTTCCCACGTCATGAAGGAGGGCTGCGATCCCTATGTCGTGAAGGAGGTTGTCGTCTGCACCAAGGGTCTCTGCCTGGAACATGGAGAGTACCGCCACATTGGTTGCATGGGTGTAGGTGTATTCACTGTAGGTCCTGACAGGGCTGATAAGGTTCAGTATGTTTGCCTCCCGCCTGAAGGTTATTATGAAGTTGGTGACCACCTCCTCGAGCCCGCTGCTGTGGAGTTTCCTGAAGGGAGAGAAGGTGGAGAAACTCTCCCTTACCTTGTTTACCTGTTCCTTCCTGAAGGCGGCCAGTCCGTCGGGGTCAAGGTCTATATCGTCTCCCACCTGGAGCCCGCCGAGGCGGACATCGATCACACCTGTCTTTATGTGGGGATACTTGCCGGGTTTCTTCCCCTGTTCCGAGATATCGGCGATGAACCGGAGGATCTCGTTCTTGTTGATCCCCTTCATGAACTCAATCCCCGTTATCCCCTTTTTCTTCATCTTCTTCATCAGGTTCAGTCCGTGAGTCCCCGGGTTCTTGAGCGGTGACTTGTTTATCACAAGGTCACTGTCCACGATCATGACGGAGAGGGGGGAGTTCTCCTCGAGTATCTCTTCAAGGAGGTCGTGGGCCTTCTTGACGAGTGTATCCACAGAGGCATGATCCCTGGAGTAGAGTGTACAGTTGGAGATGGCCGTCATCATGGTAGTGATAAATGCCTGGATCCTCCCGCTCATACCCTTCCCTCCTGCTTCCGGATGATGCTTTCAGAGACTGTCCTGATGTTCTCGTTTCTCGATCTGATCCCCTCCCTGAGCAGGGGTTCAACTTCTGAGTAAGGATAGTTCTTCAGGCTCCTGTAGATCTCTTCCTTCATCTCTTCAACGGCCGTGCGGAAGAGGATGCTCTTTGCCCCTGCAAGGTCTTTGAGTACGGGGATGACTGAAGGATCGCCCATTTCTCCGAGGGCCCTGATGAAGGGAACCTTTATCGTGAAGTCCCCCGGGGTGACAGGCTTCCTCCTGAGGATGCTCACCATATCGGGGATCACCTTCCGTATCCTGAAGGCCCCTGCCAGAGAGGCGGCCTGCTCCATATCCTCCCTCTTCCCGGAACGTATCATCTCCCGGACCATCTCAATGCCGTAGCTGTCGCCCAGTTTTATCAGGGCCTTTGTGGCCTCGAGGCTCACCCTCCGGTTCTCATGCCTGCAGTAGACCCTTATATGGGGGATGACCTCGGGGTTTTCCGTAAGGCTCAGAAGGTGGATCATGTTCCGCTTCACGAACCACTCCCGGGAGCCCAGGAGCTTCAAGGCCAGTGGGATGACGGAATTACCGAACTGCGACAGAAGCATGATCAGGAAGGCCCTTACAGCCGAGGACTCCTCCTCAAGAAGGGCCTCCATCAGATAGGGGATGAGCATATCTCCGTAGTAACGGGCAAGGGCGAGGGCCCCCTCCCTGTTGAGCCTTCCCGTTATCTGGAAAGAGGCGATCACAAGGAGGATGAAGTCCTCTGATCTCATATTTCTGAGGAGTCCATCAGTGATATGGGGAAAACGGTTGTTGGAGAGATTCCCTTCAAGGAGGTAGAATATCCTGAGCACCTCTTCGTACTGGCCTGTCTCCAGGAACTGTCCTGCCTGGAGGTATATCTCCTCGGCAAACTTCATGTACTCCTCTTCTGTGACGATTTCCTGGGAGAGGAGTTCCTGGAGGACATGGGAGTAGTACCTTTCGACGATCTCATCAACACAGGCCCGCTGAAGCAGATCGGACTCCTCCCTTACCAGCCGGCTTGCATCGAACTCGAGGAGCTTTTCTATCTCCTTCTGGTACCTGTCAGTCACATAGGCTGAGAAGTTTCCCCCTTCAAGGAGGTTAATGGCGCTCTTGGAGAGAAAGATGTCGTCGGAGATAAGGTGGTTCCTGAACCTCGTCTCGCCTAAAGCCGTATCCTGCAAGTGTGAGAACCTGTCAAGAAGATTCTTCAGTGCATCGGGAATAGCCACCTTCTGCTCATTTATTATGCTCAGCAGGTCAATTATCTGGTCAACAGAGGTCTCCTTCAGGGCCTCCTTCATCGCATCGGAGTGCATTGAGAGGTTCTTTACGGAGCTTGAGAGAAACTGCTTCTTCAGCTCAGGCTTGAGGGAGTTGATGAAGTCCATGAGCCTCTTGATGTCACTTCCAGAGAAGGCCCTTTCAGCGCTCCGCCTTATATACGTGGTGATCACACGATCGTAGGTCTCTTCCTTCAGCTCCTCACTGTCCAGACGGTTCATCATGGAGGCCAGAAGCTCAGGGGGGATCTCCCTGATGGTATCTCCCATTTCCTCTGTCCGGAGGGTCCCCTCTATCAGTCCGTAGACATACTTCTCCCAGAGAGCCTCCTTCTCAGTGGCCGTAACCTTTCCCTCCTCAAAGGTGAATGCATCGTAGTCGACCAGGGTGACACGGATATGGTGTAACCGCCGCCGGTCTATCTCATCCGCCATGTCCTGAAGTGTCATCTCTTCAGGGTCAAGGGTGAGGAGGGAATGGAAGGAGTATATCTCATCCTTTGTCACCCCTGTAAGGAATGATACAGAGGCTATGCCCATTGCGGAGAGGTGGCTGGCGAACTCCCGGTAAACGGGGTTGGTCTTCTCAAGGTAATAGTCATCAACGATGATGGTATCCCTGGCCAGTGAGAAGGTGACCTCCGGCCGGAGTTCGAAGAGCTTCCGGAGTTTCTCGTAGGCACGGTTCAATGACTGTTCCACAGAGGGGTGCCCCTTGGGATAGATGGTCACGTTCCTCCGGGAGATGTTCAGTTCAATAATTGCTTCGCCAAGGATTTTTGCATCAAGGGGGAGCTTTTCCCTCTCCGGACTCATGAAATTATTGTAGCAGAAAGTTTGTGAAAATGGTAGAATTTGTTGGACAGATTAAATAAGGGGCGAGGGGAATTGAGTTAATAGCGTAAATGCGTACAAGCGTAAATGCGTGGATGCGAGAAAGGTGGGAAAGGAGTTTGTCTGGTTTGTTTCGTTGATTTAGTTTATCTCGTTGATTTCGTTGGTTCGGTTGGTTTGGTTTATTTTATTGATGAAAAGTCAGAAGCGTTGAATGCGAGAAAGGTATAACGCGGGAAAAGACGAAACAAACTAAATAAACGAGATTAACGAAATGGACGAAACCAACGAAAGTAATGCAAAGAATGCGAGAAGGGCGAGAAATGACCAATGACTAAAGACCAACACACCAGTAACAGTCTTCAGGTCAAGGTGAGACGCAAGAAACGGATGGGCAAGAGGTACCTATGGCCTATCGCCTTGTGCCTGTAGCCTCTTGCCTATTACCTATTACCTGAACAATCATGGCACATCTTCTGATAGACGGATACAACCTCATCGGGATTTATCACAGGGACCCGGAGGAGGCCCGGAAGGGCCTGATCAGGCAGCTCGGCCGGTACAGGCAGGTGAAGGGGCACACCGTCACCCTCGTTTTTGACGGTCATGGCGGGAGTTCCAGCGTGGAGACGGTCCGGAAGGAACTGGGGATAGAGGTCATCTTTACAAGGATCGGAAGAAAGGCCGATGACCTGATAAAGGAGATCGTGAGGAAGAAGCGGGGCGGGGTGATTGTTATCAGCTCGGACAGGGAGATAGCCGACCATGCCTCCAGGCATGGGGCTGTCCCTGTCCTGTCTATTATACACATCT
>WFTX01000302.1 GCA_015485235.1 Nitrospirota bacterium
AATCCCTTTTTCATCCCCAGACCTCCTCAATGAAATTTTGCATTTATGCTGTGAGTGTTCTTCTTCCAAATAATTGGTTAAAAAGGATTCAAGGGCAGCAGGCTGAAAAAAGCCTCCTTATTCCTTTGCATGATGCCTTAAGCCTTAGTACCTCCCTGGAACTCTTGACCACTTGAATCCCTGAATCCTTCTTCTCTGACATTAGACGCCCCTTATCAGTTTAAAGTATAAAATAGACCCTATCTGCTTTACAAATGAGTTGAGGTAAGAGGTATCGCCGATACATTCCTGGCAATATGGGTCAATCACCCTGAACTGCCTGAACCC
The DNA here is from genome assembly GCA_015485235.1 of Nitrospirota bacterium. Lineage (GTDB taxonomy): Bacteria > Nitrospirota > Thermodesulfovibrionia > Thermodesulfovibrionales > JdFR-85 > WFTX01. Next base: position 328 of record WFTX01000302.1, read on the forward strand.
CCTCACAACCTCCTGAACAGGGTCACTCGCAAGATAATCCACGATTGAAGTATTGCCGAAATTCGCCGTTGAGGTCTTCCCGTCAAAATCGGTACAGCAGAAGACATAATCGCCATTATATAAAATACCAAAATTTTCCTGCAACCCCTGGCAGAACCCGAATCGGGCCTTCACTATTCTACTGTTTCCCTTTTTTACCCAGTCGCCAAGTATCCGCGTCTTAAAGGACAACCCCTCTGTCAATTCAATGGTGTTTTCCCGGAAACTCCTTACCCTGTCTATCTGTTTTAAAACAATGGGAAGTCTGTCCTTAATGCCGGTGCCGGCAAGTATCCGTTCCGCCCATAGCCTAAGATGTCTCTTTAAATCCTTTGAGGTATCGGCTATGCTGAACTCCTCTGCCACAGGGAAGATCAGTCTCCGAAGTGGAGAGGAAAGGAAACTTATCGTCAGTTCCATGTTCCCCGGGTATTTGATAAACTCTCTGGTGAGGGTTGTAACCCTTTGGGCATATTCATCAAAGGATATCCCCCCCGCTCCCCTCATGGAAAAGGTCTTCTCGTCAGGAGTCTGGAGAGAGACTATAACCTGCCTTACCCCTGCATCCTGAAGGGAGTGAAGGAGGTTTCCGTCCATCAGGCTGCCGTTTGTGGTGATGCAGACATCAAGCCCTTTTTCACCTGCATAAGCGGAAAGATCAACAAGGTCGGGATGCAGAACCGGTTCTCCCATAACATGAAAAAGTACCATCTTTGCAATTCCCTCCCGGCCTGCCTCATCAATAATCGCCCTTGCCATCTCCGTGGGCATATTGCCCCTTTGCCTCTTCATTCTGGAGTCAGGGCAGAACTCACAGGAGAAGTTGCAGATATTAGTCAGTTCAATATGAAGACGGTTAACAGGGAGCTTTATGATGCCGATCTTTCTATCCATCCTTTTCACCGAATCTGCCGATTGGCTCATGAATCAGTACTGAGGTCAGGTGGATTTCATCAATTTCTATCAGTATTTTCTATATCCCTTCTCAATCTTCCTGCAATATGAGGCATTGAACCGAGCATTATTATTACAAGTAGAGACAGAATAAAGCCTGCACTCAAGGGATTGAATACCTTTGTTCCGAAATAGGTGTACAAAAAACTGATGGGCAGAAGGGCTATCATACTTGCCCGGTAAAACTCCCCGAACCGCACTCCCGACAGCCCTGCCCAGTAACTCACCAGGTCCCAGGGGAGATTAAAGAGCCTCATGTAAAGCACGATGTTGCGGCCATGGTTCAGTGCCCACTCCTCCATCTGTTTAATAACCCTGTTATGCCTGACAATCCGTTCCACCATTCCCCTGCCAATCCACCTTGCAAAGTAAAAGCCGGTTATCGTTGAAAGTGCCCCTCCCACTGCCACATAAAGGGTCCCCCAGAAGAGGCCGAAAACAATACCTGCAACTATCGTGAGGCCCATTGAGGGTAGATAGAACAGGATGGGACGCATAGCACAGATGAGAATAAAGATAACGGGGGCCAGAACCCTGTTTTTGCTCACGAACGAGCCTATATCTTCAGGGTTCAGATAGGGATACAGGACAATTCCCGCAATGACAACAAGCAGGATTGTTATGCCCTTAATAACAGCATCCATCGGTCCTGTTTTCCTCATCCTCAATGCGGTTTATTATCCAGACATCAGAGGGTAGGGTAATACTGAAGGCATCCTCCGCTATTTCAGGATTGACCTTAATGTCCTCCAGGCGCGTGATGGTCCTGTCCCCCTTCGGGGTTTCTATCTCCACGGTACGGGGAAGTCCTGTCCCTGTATCGTATTGTATGACAATTGAGGAGAGATATCTCCTTGCCATACTGTTTTTCGGGATCAGTTCAAAGGTCAGTTTTCTACCGGCGCTATTGCGATATATATTGAGGGTGAACTCTCTTTCAATGTCCTGCAGGTTTCCCCACATGAAGGATGTAAAGAACCGGACGGTTCTGTTGGCAATGATGTCCGCCTGAAGGTCATACACCTCTGCCTCCCTGCTCTGAGGACGATAAACCGTCATGGTACTGCTGTTTACAACGGTGATAGTCCTCTCCGGACCTGATACCTCCCACCTGAGCAGGGCAGGCCGCTTGAGGATGATTTTTCCTTTGATATGGATGGCGTTTTTCAACAGGGATAGATGCTTTTCCTGACTGACCGTGGCAGATATTGATTCAATGCCCTTCTGGAGGCTCTTGATTTCTTCTAAAATCTTTGCCTTTTCACCGGGGTCTGATACCTTTTCTCCATCCCTTAAGGCCTCACCCTGAGATGCAAGACAGAGTAAAAGCAGGAGAAAAAGAAAGCATCTAACCCTTTTTGTTTGCAACATACTCTGATTCTACGCGATCCCTGAAGGTGTATCCCGAGTTATAAGTACAGAAGGGATAGAGCCTGCCATCAACAGCAGAATAGTGTACGGCACACCTCCGTATCCTTTGGAGGTCATAGTTGTAGTTATCCATGAAGTGCATCCCAAAGACAAAGAAGGTCTTGTAGGTATGTCCCCTGTATTCATCTGACCATGTGTATTTCTTGTCGGTATATCCATCAAGGGTCTGGAGAAACTTCATAAAGGACAACCCCTCGGGGGCACTGGCTGCGTCAAAATGCCTCTTCAGGATATTAAGGGAACTGAGTTTTGAAAACATCTTTATCCTTCTTTTTTCGGTCCGTGCAGCCAGGGCTTCCACATCCTTCAGTGCATCATAGAGGTTAAAGAACCGTGTTACAGGAACGGCCTTCCTGTTTCTGTCAACGAAGAGCAGGGTCATCGCACCGCAATGGGGGTGACAGGTATGGTTCGTAACATAATTGCCCGTTAATGCCTCGGCAAGTTTTACAAAGGGTGTGGCTGAATTCAGGGAGAACCAGTCGGTATAGGGGTCCATTATGCCCGTCTGACTGCTTACGTCCAGAATCATGTCCGCGAGGGTATATCTCTCCCGCATCCTCTGCTCCTCGGGATACCTTCCCGTAAACACAATGGGCTGGATGGATATGCCCGTCAGAACATCAAGGTTTTTAAAGGCCAGTTTTATGAGGTCTCCAAGCTGGTGATGGTTTACATCCCTTATTACAGTGGGGACAAAGATTATCCTCAGTCCCGCCCTCCTTGCGGACTCAATGACACGGAGTTTTGTTTCAAGGAGTCTTCTGCCACGGATCTTTTCAAAGACATCGTCAGAGACACCGTCCATCTGGAGATACACATACTGAAGCCCTGCCTCGCGCGCCTTCATGGCAAACTCCGGATCGGCAAGTTTGATCCCGTTAGAGGCAACCTGTATGTGGGTGAAGCCAAGTTCCTTTGATGCCCTGACAATCCTCAGGAACTCGGGATGTATTGTCGGCTCCCCTCCCGTAAACTGGATGGTTGAACAGGGGGCAGGCTGTTCCTCGCGGAGCCTCTTGAGCATCATATACACCTCATCAAAGGATGGCTCGTAGATGTACTTGTTGGAGTCGGCAAAGCAGATGTTACAGGACAGGTTGCACCTTCCGGTGAGGTCAATGTTGGCTACGGATGTGTGGGTAAGATGCATATTGCAGATGCCACACTCTGTGGGACACTTTGAGGCATTTGTGACCTGGGGATTCATAAATCCCCTGCCGTCCCTGAAGTGCCATCTCTCCAGGTCAAGGAATACCCTTACATCAGAGGCAATTATGTCACGGAAGGTGCCATGTTCAGGGCACTCCTTCTTCATAAGGACCCTGCCGTCCTCCTCGTATTCAGTTGCCGGGATAATGGTAAGACATTCAGGGCAAAGAGACCTGGTCTTTTTGGGCAGCCCCCTAGTGAATACAGGAATGGCACTCCCTGAAAATGTGCGTTCTATAGAGTTATGGGTTACCTCAGATAGTGGATCTCCCCCTGCAATTTCTGCTTCCCTGAGTAGCATAAATACCTCCCTTGCTGGTCAGATTGGAACAAAGTTATACCACTGATTAGTATACATTATAATATATTTCTCAAGTATCTTTACAACCTTTCTCTGCGCCTGTAC
>WFTX01000303.1 GCA_015485235.1 Nitrospirota bacterium
ACATCACCGCGCCTGAGCATCCCCACCACCTTTCTGGGGTTCTCCCGGGAGACTACGGGTATTTCGTCGATATCCATGGTGGCGAAGTGTCTCATGGCAGTGGTCAGGTTATCATCCGGGTAGAGGACGAGTACATCTTCTGTACAGAGCTCCCCCACTGTGACCACTTCCTTTATGTAGTCTTCAAAAAGAACCTTCCGGACGTCCTGGAGCGAGATGATTCCTACCATCTCACCCTTGGAATCCACCACCGGATAGTAGAACCCCCCGCCTCCCTCAATAACAAGCTCCATGAACTCCTTGAGGTTCACCCTGTCACGGACTGTTGTGAAGTGCCTTCTCATAACTTCATTCACCTTTATGGCACTCAGGAGGGTTACCTCCTTGCCGGCATGGATGTTTATCCCCTTTCGGGCAAGCTCGTAGGTGTCTATGGACTCTCTGAAGAGCCTGTGGGCGACGAAGGTGCCTGTGGTTGTGGCAAACATCATGGGAAGGATGATCTTGTAGTTACCTGTCAGTTCAAAGAGCAGAAACATTCCCGTAAGGGGTGCATGGGTTACGGCTGCAAGAAATGCCCCCACGCCGACCATGGAGTATGCTCCGGGAGAAGATATGTATCCTGGCAAAATGCTGTGAAGGATAGTGCCTACCGCCCCGCCTGTCATGGCACCGATAAAGAGGGCAGGTGCAAAGACCCCCCCGGCTCCACCTGAGCCGAGGGTGAAGGAGGTAGCTACGATCTTTGCAAAGATCAGGAGGATCATGACTGTAAATACCATATTTCCACGAAAGGCCTGTTCTATGTATTCATACCCGTCACCTAATATCTGGGGAAAGACTATCCCGATGGAACCAACAGCAAAGGCCCCGATGAGGGGCTTCAGGTAAGGGTTGATATTGATCCTGTCAAACCAGTCCTTTACCCTGTAAAAAAGCCGGATGTAAATAACCGCCACGGGACCTATCACCGCTCCGAGGAGGAGATAGAAGGGTGTTTCAAAAAGATCGACTATATCATACTGGGGGACGATAAAGGCGGGATTGGAACCGTAATATATCCTCGAGACTACTGTTGCCATGCCTGATGCTACAACTATCGCCCCAAAGGAAGTAAGTTCGAAATTTCCGAGAAGGACGATCTCCGATGCAAACATCACCCCGGCAATGGGCGCATTGAAAGTGGCTGCAATACCGCCTGCAGCTCCGGCGGCTATAAGGAGCTTCATCCGGTTCCCGGAGACGTTGAAGAACTGTCCGATAAGGGAACCGATCCCGCCCCCGATCTGGGCGATGGGGCCCTCGACACCGGCAGAACCACCTGAACCTATTGTGATGGAAGGGGCGATGATCTTGAGAAGAATCGTTCTCAGACGGATGATTCCATCCCTGATATTCACCTTCTCAAGAAATGAAGGGAAGCCGTAACCGTAAACTTCGCCTGGAAACCTGTAGGCGAGAGGGATGAGCAGGATCGCACCGATAAGCGGAAGCATGGGGGTGAGGAGCCGGAAGGGGAAGCCCTCATTGATCCTGAGGAGTGTACCGCCCGATTCAAGGAAGAGTTCCTTGCAGAACTCGAGGGTTGTCCTGAAGAGCATGTTGGCGCCGCCGCTCAGGGCACCAATAATGACGGCGAGTGCTATAAGCGACGTATGTTTGCCCAGATGGATAGAGGGAAGCTTTATCTTGAAATTTCTGATAGTTCCTGCCATGCTATTTTATATGGTCATTCAAAAAATGCCGGAGTTTTTTCAGGGCCATCGCCCGGTGGCTGATCCTGTTCTTTATCTCTTCTCCAAGCACCCCGAAACTGTGCTCATAACCCTCAGGGACAAAGAGGGGGTCGTAACCGAATCCTGATTCCCCTTCAGGCTTTTCAAGGATCCTTCCTCTGACCTCACCCTCGAAAAAGAACGGCTTCCCGTCCAGGATCAGGCAGAGGACAGAGACAAAGCGGGCTCTCCTTTTCTCTGGAGGCAGGCCACTGAGGGCCTGGAGGAGCTTCCTGTTGTTCTCACTGTCCGTAGCATTCTCCCCTGCATATCTGGCGGAGTATATTCCAGGCGCACCCTGGAGGGCCTCGACTTCAAGGCCGGAGTCCTCTGCAAGTGCAGGGATCGAAGCGATATTATAATAGGTCATCGCCTTCTTGAGTGCATTATCATGAAAGGTTTTTCCATCCTCGATGACCTCGGGTACCTCTTCAAATGTGTCAAGTCCCACAAACTCCACGGGAAGATCACTGAAGATTCTGTTGATTTCAGAGATCTTTCCCCTGTTCTTAGTTGCGAGCAGTATTTTCATCGAGCACTTCCTTCTGGATTCTTATAAGCTCCCTGATCCCCTTTTCTCCGAGATCAACGAGAAGGTCAAGACTCTCCCTTGAGAAGGGGACTCCTTCGGCCGTACCCTGAATCTCTACGAAGTTTCCCTTTCCGGTCATGACGATGTTCATATCCACGTCAGCCCTGAAGTCTTCGTCATAGCAGAGGTCAAGCATCGGTTCCCCGTCAACCATCCCAACGCTTATTGCGGCAAGAAAATCATTGACCGGATCCCGCTGGATTATCCCGTTCCTGATCCCGAAGCGGATTGCATCCACCAGGGCTATGTAGGCTCCTGTGATGGATGCGGTCCTCGTACCGCCGTCTGCCTGGATAACGTCACAATCAAGCCAGATAGTCCTTTCACCAAGCAGCTCGAGGTCAACGACACTCCGAAGGCTCCTTCCTATCAGTCTCTGGATCTCCTGGGTTCTGCCACCGATCTTGCCGGAGGACGATTCCCTGATCATCCGTGTATTTGTCGACCGCGGGAGCATCCCGTATTCCGCTGTTATCCATCCGGTGGCCTTGTCCTTAAGAAAGGATGGTACACGTTCTTCAATAGAGGCTGTGCATATTACCCTGGTGTTACCCATCTCAATAAGCACCGAACCTTCAGCGGGTGGGATAAAATTTCTTGTGATCTTGACCGGGCGTATCTCGTCGTTACTTCTTCCGTCCTTTCTCATCAACTACCCCCTTTTGTTAAATATGTCTCTTCTTCCGGTAGAAAAACCTTTTCTATATTGCTGATCTTCCTGCCGAGAAAATTCTCACCGATGCTCCGGAATCTTTCGGGCGAATCGGTTACATAGAATCTGTTTTCGGCACGCCCCTCTTTGGGGCACAGGAGCCCTTCATTCTCAAGGGTTTCAGTCACAACTCTGGCTGTCTCTACTGCTGAATCTATCAGTGATATCTCCTCACCCAGGAATTTTCTGACGGCCTGCTTGAGCAGGGGATAATGGGTGCAACCCAGGACGAGGGTGTCCACATTCTTCTGCTTTAATTCCCGGAGATAGCG
>WFTX01000304.1 GCA_015485235.1 Nitrospirota bacterium
CCTTTAACTTTACTGCTTGGCGACGCTTCTCTTCCAATGCTGCTTTCGGTAATCTTCTGGCATCTATCTTCTCCATGCCTATATTATAACATATATTAGCCTATTTCGTGGCCGTGTTAATAACTCAACCTTAACCTGTCTTTTATTCCTACACGCTGCCTGCTCCACGGTTTTCCCTTAACCTTATGGCCAGAGAGGATTCCTGAACACCGGTGAGTTTACTCCGGTATCCCCGGCTCTCCCCAGCTCCCGATTCCCGGTCCGTACAGACCGCTTTCCTCGTGCTGCATCGCCTGATAGAACTTCTGGATTGCATCGTCATGCTCGATAGGGCACCGCTTCGTACAGAGGAATGGACATCTTACACAGTAGAACCAGTCTTCAAGACCTTTGCAAAAATCCATCGTCACCCCCATAAGTTGTGCCGTAAAAAACATTTCTATACATTAAACCACAATATGTAGTATTTGTCAAGAAAAAAATGAAAATCCCCTAAGCCCCCGATTGACCGGTGCTTTTCCGGTGAAATATATGTTTGGGAAATGTTAAAATTGATTCGTGAACAAGACACTGCTGGCCATACTCAAGGTTCTTAACGGGCATCAGGACACGATCATAGGGTCCAGGGAGATCTCGCGGGAACTTAAGATGTACGGGGTGAAGCTCTCAGAGAGGACTGTCCGTTATCATCTGAAGATCCTTGATGAACGGGGGCTTACAGAGGTCTTCGGGAAGGAGGGCCGGAAGATCACAGAGAAGGGGAAGGCCGAACTCGCAAACGCCCTTGTCTCCCAGAAGGTCGGCTTTGTCATCAGCAGGATAGATACTCTCTCCTACCTTACCAGTTTTGATCCTGAAACAATGGAGGGAGAAGTGATCCTGAACATCTCCTATCTCTCAAGGCACGACCTCAGAAAGGCCTTCAGGCTGATGAAGCCGGTCTTTTCTTCCCCCTATGTGATGAGCGACAGGGTGGCGGTCTTCCATGCCGGAGAGAAGATCGGGGACCAGGTAGTTCCTGAGGGAGAGGTGGCTATCGGGACGGTCTGCAGCGTGACCATCAATGGTGTCTTCCTGAAGGCGGGCATCCCTGTTCATTCAAGGTTCGGAGGCGTCCTTGAGGTTGGAAAGAAAGGGGCCTCACGGTTTGTGGCCCTGATAAGTTATGAAGGCTCCTCCCTCGATCCCCTGGAGGTATTCATAAAGGGAAAGATGACCGATGTGAAAGGGACGATAAAGAAGGGCAGTGGCAGGGTGCTGGCAAGTTTCCGGGAGATCCCCGTTGTATGTTATGAGAGTACCCTCCGGATGGCTGAAAGGCTTTCGGAAAAGGGGATCAGCGGTATCCTGACCGTGGGGGAACCCAACTCGCCACTGATGGAGATGCCTGTAGGGATGGACAGGGCAGGGATGGTGGTGGTAGGGGGGTTGAACCCGATCGCTCTGCTTGAAGAGAGCGGGATCGAGGCTGACAGCAAGGCGATGTCCATGCTCTATCCCTATTCCGGACTGAAGAGCTTTGAAGAGGTTTACAGAGAGATTACATCCTGACCTGATGGGTATTATCGAGAGAAACCGGAGGCTGATCGAGGCGGACCAGAAATACATCTGGCATCCCTTTACCCAGATGAAGGAATGGCTTGAGGGGGAGCCCCTCATAATAGAAGAGGGGCGGGACTGCTTTCTCCGGGACATAAAGGGCCGATGGTATCTTGACGGTGTTTCCTCCCTCTGGGTGAACATACACGGCCACAGGAAGAGGGAGATTGACGAGGCGATCATACGGCAGGTGGAGCGGCTTGGCCATTCCACCCTCCTTGGGCTCGGGAACCTACCTTCAACAGAACTGGCGGAACGGCTTGTCAGCATAACCCCTGAAGGCCTTACCAGGGTCTTCTATTCCGATAACGGTTCCACTGCAGTTGAGGTGGCCCTGAAGATGGCCTACCAGTACTGGAAAAACAAGGGTATTGAGGGGAAAAACAGCTTTCTGGCACTGAGGAACGCATACCACGGAGATACCCTCGGTGCGGTGAGTGTAGGAGGCATAGACCTCTTTCATGAGATTTACAGGCCCCTCCTCTTTGAGACATACAAGGCCCCCTCACCGTACTGCTACCGGTGCGAACTGGGGCTGAATCATCCGGACTGCCGGTTTGGCTGCCTTCAGAAGATGGAGGAGATACTCAGGAATCACGGAGAAGAGATTGCTGCGATAGTCCTGGAGCCCCTCGTTCAGGGGGCAGGCGGGATGATTGTCTCTCCCCCCGGCTACCTGAGGGGAGTGAAGGAACTGGCAGAGAGGTATGAGACTCTCCTGATCGCCGATGAGGTGGCTGTGGGTTTCGGCAGGACAGGCAGGATGTTCGCCTGTGAGCATGAGGAAGTAGTCCCTGATTTTCTCTGTCTCTCAAAGGGGATTACAGGCGGGTACCTTCCCCTTGCCGCCACACTCACCACAGAGGAGGTCTTCTCCGCCTTCCTGGGTGAATACGCCGAGTTCAGGACGTTCTTCCACGGCCATTCCTATACCGGTAACCCCATCGCCTCTGCCGCTGCAATCGCCTCACTGGATCTCTTTGAGAAAGAAGATATCCTGGAGGGTGTGAGAGAGAAGGCAGGAATATTCAGTGAGTGGCTCGAAGAGGTTAACGGGCTTGTCCATGTGGGGGATAGCCGGGGGATCGGACTGATGGGAGGGGTGGAACTGGTACTTGACAGGGAGACAAAGCGGCCCTATCCTGTAGAGTCAAGGACTGGTTACCGGGTATGTATGAAGGCAAGGGAAAGGGGGCTCATCATCAGGCCACTTGGTGATGTGATTGTGATTATGCCTCCTCTGGCGATAAGCAGAGAAAACCTGAGCAGGATGCTGGAGATAATAAGGGAGGCGATTATGGCGGTTACGGAAGGACGTTGAGAGTTCTTCAGGATGTTGAGATATCCTGGATGAACTGGAGAATCCGTTCCGCCCGCCTTGAGTAGGTGAATTCTTTCACCTTTACGGAGGCGTTTTTTGCCAGACTTTCTGCAAGTTTCATATCGTTTGTGATCCTGAGGATCTTCCGGGCGAGGTCCCTTGGATCTCCCGGTCTGAAGAGCAATGCCTCTCGCCCGTCTTTTACAACATCCCTTATGCCCGGGAGGTCCGAGGCGACCACAGGGATGCCTGCGCCCATGAATTCAAAGAGTTTAAGGGGGGAGGAGTATTCGGATGGCTTGTGTTCAAGGTTAGGTACTATGGCCACCTTTGCCTTCCTGAGGAGTGTGACAACCTCTTCCTGTCGGAGCTCTCCAAGGAAGTTGATCCTCCCGGCAAGTCCCTTTCTTTTTACATATTCCTTCAATTCATCGAGCCTCTTTCCGCCGCCTGCGATGCAGAGCCTTTCAGCAGGGAGCAGACTCATCGCTTCTATCAGGGTGTCAATTCCCTTCCAGGCATAGAGGCTTCCGGCATAAAATATGTAACTGTCGTCCCTGGGGCCGTGCATCCCATGCTCCATAACCCAGTCATCCCTTATGGCATTGGGGATTACGATAGACCTGGGGCCTGCATTGAAGAACTCCTTTATGTCCTCACTCAGCTTTGTGGAGATGGTGATTATGCCGTCGGCGGTTCTGTAAATATACCCCTCTGTTTCCCCGAGTTTTTCCCTCTTTGCCGGGTCTCCTGCCGAGAGGCTGAATATCTCATGGGCCTCGAAGATTACCGGACCGGGAAGAAGGTGTTTCCGCTGAAGGAGGAACCGGGCAAGCTTTGGATGTCTGACGAGGATTACCCCACGCTCTGAGCGTAGTCTCCGGAGGAGAAAGAACTCGAAGAGCCCTCTCCAGGAGAAAGGCAGTCCCGGGATATTCTTTCTGAGGATGGGGAGAAATCTGATCAGTGGCCCTCCTCCGGTGGATAATCCGTAGTAGCTTTTTATCCTCTCCTCTGTCCAGCCCGGACGCCTACCTGTAAAAAGGATGGTTTCTGCCCCTGCTGAGGACAGGGCCGATGAGGTATTCATGATCTGGATGAAGCGTGCCCTGCCGTCAGGTAGGAGTTCAGGTAATGGATAGAGGATTTTCACTGTTCTTCCTCATCGACAGTTGAGCTGTACCCTGAGCCCTGTTGATCCGTACCCATAATAATCCCGAGCAGCAAGGCGAAGGGCAGGAGACTCCTGTCTTCCAGAAAACACCTGATTAGATATTCCCCAAGAAACGCAAGGGATGCCGCATAAAAAAGGAGCCTGCCCTCGCGGGTGGGAGGGCCTTCATTCAGCCGTCTCTTTATAATCCTGAGTATCAGAGCCAGTATGATGGCGATGTATAACCAAAGGCCGGGCAGGCCCTGCTGGTAGAGGATCTTTATATACTGGTTATGGGGGGTATCAGGAACATAGGGGCCCCGGGGGGTACCGTTGACCGACTCATAGTACCTCCGGTAGTCATCTCTCATCCTCTCCTCTGATGTCCCATGCCCGGTGAAAAGGTTTTTTCGGGAGAGGGCAAGATACCCACTCCAGGCCTCCAACCGGAG
>WFTX01000305.1 GCA_015485235.1 Nitrospirota bacterium
CCGGTCCCGCAGAGACATAAAGATTACATCAGGGAAAATATTTTTGTCAAGAAAAAAATGGCAGACCTCCTGAGATTGCTTGACTTTCCCCGGCAACCTGTGTTTATATGACTTTAGTCGGTACGTGGGGGTCTCGTGGCAAAGGATCGCAGAAAAGACATCCGGAACACCTTTATCACCACAGTCATTTACTCTCTGGTGAACTCGGAGGAGAGCCTTCAGCCCGTTGAGCCCCAGCAGGGGATCACCCTGAATGTGAGTAAATCGGGCGCCTGTCTTTATATGTTCAGGGAGGTTTCAGAGGGTCAGACCGTTGAGCTCTTTACCTCCGTTCTCTCCGAGCAGTGTATCAGGGCGGTCGTCCGCTGGGTAGAGAAGGTGACGGATAGTATATACAAGGTCGGCCTGATGTGTCAGGTCTGAGATTCATACTTCTTTCCTTATCTTTACTTCCCTGACGTACTACATTATTCCCGTTTATTTGCAAATCCTGACAGCTTTTTCATAGAATATACGACTATGTCTTTCGAATATATTGAGAAGATACCAGAAGCAGGGGCTATTATTGAAGAACTCCCCCTCTCCTTCGAACTGGCCGAGGTAAAGCGGAAGAGGGACGAGGAGATAGCCTCTGTTTTCCGTGGAGAGAGCAACAGGTTTCTTCTGATCGTAGGTCCCTGTTCCGCCCATGATGAGGAGGCGGTCTGTGAGTATGTGGGAAGGCTGGCAAGGATGCAGGAACAGGTGGAAGACAAGATCATTCTCATTCCAAGGATTTATACAAACAAACCCAGGACAACCGGTATAGGCTATAAGGGTATGGCCCATCAGCCGGACCCGAAGGAGGCACCCAACATAGTCGAGGGGATCAGGGCGATCAGAAGGATGCACATCCGTGCCCTCCGGGAGTCGCACCTCACGGCTGCCGACGAGATGCTCTATCCGTTCAACTATCCCTATCTTGAGGACGTACTGAGTTATGTGGCCATCGGTGCAAGGAGCGTTGAGAACCAGCAGCACCGCCTGACGGTGAGTGGTCTGGACATACCTGTTGGATTGAAGAATCCCACGAGCGGGGACCTTGAGGTGATGCTGAATGCCGTGATGGCTGCCCAGGCTTCCCACAGGTTCAGCTATAACGGCTGGGAGGTGATCACAAGCGGAAACCCCCTTGCACACTGCATCCTCAGAGGGGCGGTAAACCATTATGGACAGAATATCCCCAACTATCACTACGAGGATCTGATGAGGGTCTCAGAGATTTACCTTGAGAGGGGTTTCAACAACCCTGCAATCATTGTGGATACAAACCACTCAAACTCCAACAAGAAGTTCAGGGAACAGCCCAGGATCGCCCATGAGGTGATGAACAGCAGGGATTATTCAGATCTCATCAGAAGAATGGTAAAGGGGCTGATGGTCGAGAGTTTTCTTGTTGAAGGACGGCAGGATGTGAACGAAGGTATATTCGGGAAGTCCATAACAGATCCCTGTCTTGGCTGGGATGAGACAGAACGGTTGATTCTTGATCTTGCCGGGAGGCTCTGAGCCTTTCCTGTCTTGCAATTTTCTGTCTGACCGAAGTAGAAAACCTGCTTGGAGGTAATATGGGATACAATATCGTCCAGAAAATCTTTAACGAGCACCTTCAGTACGGTGAACTCAGAGCAGGAAGTCCGGTAGGGCTCCGGATTGATGAGGTATATACACAGGATGCCACGGGCACGATGGCCTGGCTCCAGTTCGAGGCGATGTGCATAGAAAGGGTGAGGGTGCCCCTTGCCGTCTCCTATGTGGACCATAACATGATCCAGTCCAATTACATGAACCCCGATGACCACATCTTTCTCCAGACTGCTGCAAAGAGGTTCGGGGCCTGGTTCTCAAAACCAGGAAACGGGATCTGTCACCAGGTCAACCTTGAGCGGTTTGCCCGGCCCGGCTGGATAGGGCTTGGGACAGACAGCCATACACCCACAAATGGTGGCATGGGGATGATCGCCATAGGCGTGGGCGGCCTCGATGCAGCGACGGTCATGGCAGGTAACCCTTTTGAACTGACCATGCCTAAGGTGGTGAGGGTGGAACTCAAGGGTAAACTCAGGAGGCCCCATGTCTCGGCCATGGATGTGATACTTGAGCTTCTCCGGCGGCTGACCGTGAAGGGAGGTGTGGGGAGGATCTTCGAGTATGGTGGTGAGGGTGTTTCAGACCTCTCCGTAACAGAGCGGGCCACGATCACAAATATGGGAGCGGAGCTGGGTGCAACGACCTCTGTTTTTCCGAGTGATAAACGGACAAGGGCCTTTCTCCGGGCCCAGGGACGGGAAGAGCACTGGAGGGAGATCCTGCCTGATCCTGATGCTGAATATGACGAGGTCATGGAGATTGGTCTTGGGGAGCTTGAGCCTCTCATGGCCCAGCCCCACAGTCCTGATGCGGTAGTTCCGGTCAGGGAACTCAAGGGGAAGAAGGTGCATCAGGTCTGCATAGGAAGCTGTACCAATTCCTCCTACCAGGCCATGAAGACGGTTGCCTCCATCCTCAGGGGCAGAAGGGTTGCCGAGCACCTGAACCTGCACATAAACCCCGGGTCGAAGCAGGTCTATGAGATGATAGCCCGGGACGGAAGCCTGGCCGAGATGCTTGCTGCTGGAGCAAGGATGCTTGAGTCCTCCTGCGGTCCCTGCATAGGGATGGGCGGGGCTCCGGCCACAGGGCATATATCTGTAAGGACATACAACAGGAACTTCCGTGGAAGGTGCGGTAACAAGGATGCCTCTGTGTATCTTGCCAGTCCGGTGGTAGCGGCAATGATAGCTGTTACCGGTGAGATGGCGGACCCCTTTGAGACAGGGATAGATGTGGAGCTGCCTCCCGAGCCTGAGGCATACCAGGTAAATGACAACATGCTGATACCACCTGCAGGGGATGCCTCAGATGTTGAGATCATAAAGGGCCCCAACATCAAGGAAGTTCCCCTCAAGACACCCTTTTCAGACAGTGTTGAGGCTGAGGTACTTCTCAAACTCGGTGACAATATCACAACTGACGATATAATGCCTGCCGGCTCTGCAGTGCTTCCCTTCCGGTCCAATATACCGGCCATATCAGAGTATGTGTTCTACAATATAGACAGTTCATTCCCCAGAAGGGCACTTTCTGCAAAGGAATCAGGTGGTGGAATAGTCGTAGGAGGGGAGAACTACGGCCAGGGCTCCTCCCGGGAGCATGCAGCCCTGGCTCCCATGTATCTGGGGCTTCAGGCAGTCATTGCAAAATCCTTTGCCCGGATCCACAGGTCGAACCTGATCAACTTCGGTATCCTTCCCCTTTTATTTAAGAACCCTGATGACTATGAAAAAATAAAGCAGGGAGACCGGCTGAGGATAGAAAACATAAAGGAAAGCCTTGCAGGAAGCCAGGAGTATGCTGTAAAGAACCTTGCCACCAATGAAGAGATAACCTGTCTTTCCAACCTGAACGAGAGGGAGAGGGAGATCATCCAGAGCGGCGGGCTTCTGAGTTATGCCCGGAAGTTCTGCAAGCTTGAGGACTGACTGAACCTTACAGTTGCATAAACTACTCCCCAGAGGCAGGGGTTGGTCGATAAGACTAAATACACTCACGGAGCCTTCTCACCCTGTCTCGGTCCCCGGGATCATATCGTAAAGAAAATGTTTTCTATCAAATCCGCTTGGGGAGGTCCGTGAGAGATTTCACCTGCCGGAGCCCCGGTTTATGCAATGTGGCGAACTCAGAAACTATACGAGTAGTTTTAATTGACCCAATATTCCAATCTTATTCCACCACGGAGAATACAAAGATCACGAAGTCAAAAAACTGCCTTTTTCCCCTCCGTGTCCCCAGTGCCCTCTGTGGTTCCTTTCTACCGCAGGTGCAGGTTGTCGTTACGACCAGGCTCCACCCATCGGAGTTTGTGGCTGTAAAACTCACCGGGATACTCGTTCTGAGGATGTCATACTGTGATTTGAAATTTGTGTTCGTTTGTGATATATTGATATTGGGGAAAATTACTTGCTTCTATCATCCATTCTCTAAAGGAGCTAATGGAGCTTATCAAATTCATACTGTTTTTTATTGTTAGTTATTTGTTGCTGATGCGGATTTTTGTTTATAGTACTTACCATAAATACTTTTGGAAGATATTTCCAGCATTAGCAATTTATTCTGGAACAGTAGGTTATCTTTTAACTTATTTTGGTTTGCACAGTGGGTTCCTATGGCAGATATTTCTTTCAATAACATCTTTTGTTTGGAACCAGAGAAAACAAGATCAAAAATTCGATGAACTTATTAATACAATTGATGACAAAGAAACGATTAAGCTATTAGTGAGGTCTGCACGAAATACGAAGAAATATTTTTGGATGAGTGCTGCAACATACTTGATCGTTTTCTCTATCACCTATGTTTATAGTATTTACAAAAACTGACTGAATGTTAGATTATGTTCGATATTGAGTTCATACTAATAACAATATTTTTTTGTGTCATAATTTTCTGGTTTTATATCAGAAAACATTCCTCTGAAGATAAACGGATTAAAGAATATTTAACAGTCTATTGGAAGTATAAGAA
>WFTX01000306.1 GCA_015485235.1 Nitrospirota bacterium
GAATGTGGCTGAGGCCGTCAGGACGGCCCGTCCCTATGCAGTGGATGTAAGCAGCGGCGTTGAGGCCGAAAAGGGGAAGAAGGACCCGGGAAAGGTGAGGCTCTTTATTGAGAGGGCAAAGGGCATTACATGATCGAGGTTAAGAAAAAAGCGTGTAGCGTGTAGCGGGGAGGGGAAACAGCAAGAAAACAGGTTAAGGTTGAGGCTTAGTAACCCAATAACCCAATAACCCAATACACCAATACACCAATACACCAATATACCAATACACCAACACACTTCCCCTTTCAGCGGCCTTCACTGCTTACCCTTATGACAGTCTTTACGTTCCCCCTGGGGTTGAAGTCACCGATGACCTCCATATAACGGGGGGCAAGGGCAGTGTAGAGGTGTTCAAATATCCTGTTGGTCGCCTCCTCATGGGAGATATGGAGATCCCTGAAGGAGTTCAGGTAGAGCTTGAGGGACTTCAGCTCCACGATCTTCCTGTCCGGCACATATCTGAGCCTGATTGTGGCGAAATCGGGATACCCCGATCTCGGACAGAGGCAGGTAAACTCGGGAAAGGATATGTCTATCTCGTAGTCCCGTTCCGGAGAAGGGTTATCCCAGGTCTCAATCTCCGCCTCCTTTATCTCCTTTTCACCGTATCTCATATCTTAAGTGTAGAAGGATGGAGGCGCTTTTTGCAAGGTCCGCTTATTGACTTTATCCCCTCCCATTACCTATCATTTCAGTATCCCTTGGAACCGGTCTTCAGTGGCTGAAACCGGTTACGGAATGGTTCTACCAATGCATAATCCTCAGACAGACGTAAAAGATATCTTCACATCCCACGCTGAAGACCTGAAACTGGTGGAAGAAGAACTGCTGATGCTCTTTCAGAGCCAGGCGTTCCTGATTCCTGAAATAGGCAGGCATATTGTCAGGAGTGGCGGCAAGAGGCTCAGGCCCCTCTTTCTCCTTCTGAGTGCTGAACTCAAGGGAAGCACCTCCCCTTCCAGGATACCAATGGCAGCCATCATCGAGGCTATCCATACCGCATCCCTCCTCCATGACGATGTTGTTGACGGGGCCGACCTGAGAAGAGGCAACCCCACGGCCCATACGGTCTGGGGCAACCAGGTCGTGATACTTGTGGGAGACTTTCTTTACTCCCGGGCACTGAAGCAGGCCGTTGATTTCAGAAGCCAGGAGATAATGGAGGCCCTTGCCGGCGCGACCACCAGGATGACCGAAGGAGAGATCCTCCAGTTGGGCAGGATAGGTGACCCTGAGACTTCCATGGAGGAATACTACCAGATTATAGGGGCCAAGACAGGCTCCCTTATCTCCGCTGCCTGCCGGATAGGTGCAATCCTCGGAGAGGCCTCTCCCGAAGAGACCGAGGCCCTCGGCAGGTTCGGGATGAAAACAGGAATGGTCTTCCAGATGGCCGACGACATACTCGACTACATGGCAGACCAGGACGAACTGGGAAAACAGCTCGGGAAGGACCTCGGGGAGGGCAAGATCACCATGCCGCTCATCAGGCTTCTGAACATCTGTTCCGAAGATGAAAAGGAGGCTGTCAGCACGATCATCACCGAGAGGAAACCCTCCAACGGTAACGCCCTCAGCCTTCTCGGCAACCTCTTTGAACGATACAATATCCTTGAAGAATCCCTCGTCCAGGCCAAAACCCTGCTTGATGAGGCAAAATCGGAGCTTGCCATCTTCCCTGATTCAGAGGGTAAGGAGGCACTCCTCTGTCTTGCCGACTATTCCCTCCAGAGGAGCAGGTGATGCATCCCATTGTGGACCTTGCAAGAAGGGCGATCCGGGAGTATCTCCAGCGGAGGGAGATAATATCCCCCCCTTCCGATCTTCCCGAGGAGATGAGTGGGAGGGCAGGGGTGTTTGTATCCCTGAAGAAACAGGGCCAGCTCAGAGGCTGTATCGGGACATTCCTCCCCGCCACACCAAGCATCGCCGAGGAGGTGATCAGGAACGCCATTTCTGCTGCCACCCAGGACCCGAGATTCCCCCCTGTAAGTCTCGATGAACTTGACGAAATCACCTGTTCAGTTGATATACTTACAGAGCCTGAACGGGTATCCAGCATGGAGGAACTCGATCACAGGCGCTATGGAGTGATTGTGAAAAAGGGCCCTTTAAAGGGGCTTTTGCTTCCGGACATCGAGGGGGTGGGGAGTGTGGAGGAACAGCTCCGGATAGCCAAGATGAAGGCCGGCATAGACCCTGATGACCAGGACTGTGAGATATACCGCTTCATGGTTAAACGATACCATTGACTGAAAAGACCAGGTTAGAAGAGGATCTTGAATTAGTACAGACCCGGGGGAGAAGGTGGGGTGTGGCAATAATCCTCCTGCTCGTCCTTCTGATGGGGGCACTGGCCTATTCTGTCAGTCTTAACAGAAATCTCCTCGAGTCGGAAAGAAGGATAGAGTCCCTTAAACTTGAGCTTGACTCCTTAAGGATAAAGATGGAAGCACTCCGGATAGATGCCATGAAGTGCACTGAAGGGGAAAAGGAGGCTGAAGGAGGGGAGAGCCCTCCCGGGAGCCCCCCGGGGGAGAAGAAAGGTCAAGGGGCTGAGACGGTTCAGGACGTCCCTACTGCTCCCTCCGGTGAGGGGCTAAGACCCTGACGGCATTTTTAAGAGACTGAAAAGCCAGGTGGAGGGAAACAATATTGGATGAGATACCGCTGAAGGGAGACCTTAAAGACCAGAGCCTTCCGTCCATACTCGTACACCTGAACTCGATCAGGGCAACGGGAACACTCAGGGTCCGGACCGGGGCCTTTGAGAAGAGGATGTACCTGATTGAGGGTAACGCCATATTCGCCTCTTCAACCTATGAGGACGACCGCCTCGGCGAGATGCTCCTGAAGGCCGGCAAGATAAATCTCGATCAGTACAACCGGTCCGTGGAAATGCTCAAGAAGACCGGTAAGAGACAGGGCGCCATACTCGTTGAACTCGGCTACCTCACTCCCAAGGACCTCTTCTGGGGGGTAAAGTACCAGGTCCAGGAGATCATCTGCAGCCTCTTCCAGCTCGAAAGCGGTCAGTACGAGTTCATAAGCGGTGAGGTCCCTGAAGACGAAGTGATTACCCTGAAAATAAGCATGGGCAAGCTCATCTTTGAAGGGGTCAGGCGGATCAACAACTGGACCAGGATCAAACGGGAGATGCCTGATATGAAGCAGAGGCTCCGTCTGAGCAGTGATCCGAGAAGGCTCTTTCAGGAGATAGATTTCGGGTCCGATGAAAAGGAGATCCTCTCCCTCACAAACGGCAAACGGACGATCGAGGAGATACTCAACACCTTCTCGAAGGGTTCCTTCCCGGCACTTAAATCCCTGTACATACTTTATTCCATCGGGATACTCGAGCTTGCAGAAGAGGAAAACGGTTCAGAAAGCATAAATATAGAGGAGCTTACGAGCAGCATCAATGAAGAGGAGGCACAGTTCGTGAAAGAGGCAGAAGAGCTCTTCAGCAGGCTTCATGAACTGACACCACATGAACTCCTCGGGATCTCTGATGATGCAACACCTCAGGAGATCAAGAAGAGGTACTATAAACTTGCAAAAAAGTTCCATCCTGACCGCTTCTTTAACCTTCAGCATGAGAGCGTAAAAAGCAAACTGACCGTCCTTTTTGATGCCATCACAAAGGCATACAACTCCCTCAAGGACGGGGGTTCTGTAAAGCGGGAGGCTGTCCAGGAAGAGACTCCTGCCAGTAAGGCCGAGCCCATAGACAACAAGACAATGGCCTACGAACAGTACAAGCGGGGAGTGTACGAATACAAGGAAGGAAACTACTGGCAGGCCACAGAGGCCTTCCGGTGGGCAACCCGCCTTGACCCGGAAAGACCGCTTTACTGGAGCTACCTCGCACTCTCACTTTACAATCAGCCCAGGAGGCTCAAGGAGGCGGAAGAGGCTATACTTCAGGCCATCAGGCTGGAGCCCTACAAGGCCAGGCACTATGCCAACTTAGGCAACATATACCTGAAGGCAGGGCTTAAGAAGAGGGCGAGAAAACAGTTCGAAAAGGCCCTTCAATATGATCCCAAAAACAGTGCCGCCCTGAAGGGCATCTCTGAGACAGAAGAGGCTAACCGGTAGGGTCAGAAGTCAGGGAAGACCTTTATGGCAAATACCGGCTGGATACCTTCAGCCACGGCCTTCAGGATTCCTCCCTCGATGTACTCAAGCCCGAAGCCCCTGTAGCCCTCAGTGACAAGCCTCCTGGCATCGGCAGGACAGCCCTCCTCACACCCGTAGACCCCTTTCACCATCTTCGGGAGGAGCCCTTCTATGTCAAGCCCGTCAAGGGACAGGCCCTTCTCCTCTGCAAAGGAACGGATCTTCCCGCCCACCTCTTCAGGATCAAGCCTGAAGGGGTTTTCCACATTCAGTGTAAGCGACTCCTCCCCGAAAGAAACCTCCAGTTCCATGGCACCTCCCGCTTATGGTCTTATTTTACTAATGCCTGCATTAGTATAGCCATCAATCAATACCGTCAGACAGGCGGGTCTCGGGAGAAATCCGGATTTCAGCGATACCGATAGTTACTCCCGATAACTTCCGGATGCATGTATTGTAACTGAACAGGACAGGTTTCTGTGTAATTAAAACAACATCGCATCTAATCCGGTTTTGAAAGAGACCCGCCTGTTCTGATTGACATTACTTATGACAGGATTAACGTGTCTGTGTAGGATAAAACAAGGGGGCCGAAAGAGTCAACATGATTAAAAATCCATAAAAATTTCTAATAACCTTGAAGGTGGAGGCATCTCTGCATTACACTATAGGGCAGATGAAGAGGCTCCTGATGACAGCCGTTATATTTCTTTTTCTCTTCCCTTCGAAAGGGGAAGGGCTTACCACGAAACTCTACCCGGCCGACCCTCTTCAGGGAGACCTCTGCCTTCTGAAGATAAACTCCGCCGCCGCCCCTGAAGTCTCCTTCATGGGGAAAGGGGTCATGCTCTACAGTACAGCCCCCGGCGAGAGCATGGCACTCCTGCCCATCCCTGTTGATACCCCGCCGGGCCGGTATGCCGTAACTCTGGAAGAGGGTGAGAAAAAGACCACCATATTTCTCACGATAAGACAGAGGAGAGTCCCGCCGGTCCATCTCTCCCTCCCCCCTGAAAAGGTGAAGCCCGGCCCTGAGGCCATGAAGAGGATAGAGAGGGAAAGGAGAATGCTCTCAAGGCTCTGGCGGAGACAAACCCCTCCGAAGTGGGCAGGGCCTTTTATTGCACCGGTTCAATCGGAAATCACCTCCGTCTTCGGTATTCCGAGGATAATGAACGGGATCCGGAAGAGCATCCACCGGGGCATGGACTACCGGGCACCTGAAGGAACACAGGTGAGGGCATTAAACAGCGGACAGGTAGTCCTTGCCGAAGACCTCTACTTTGGCGGCAAGACCCTTATCATCGACCACGGCGGTGGAATATACTCGGTTTACATGCATCTTTCGGCGTTCCTGAAGTCTCCCGGCGACCGGGTGAAGAAGGGAGAGGCAGTCGGGCTTTCCGGAAAGAGCGGAAGGGCCACAGGTCCCCATCTGCACCTGAGTGTCAAGGCCGGAGGGATAAGCGTGGATCCCGCGTCACTTTACAGCCTCCCCTTCTGAAGGGGGGCGGGTTTTTACTTGATGTACTCCCTTATCTCCTCGAGAATGGTCCTGAGGGGAGGTATTCCCTTTACCCATTGCCTCCCGGTCAGGGCATTGGCAGAGGAGATGTAGAGCTGGGAGATCAGTTCCCTGAGCCTCGGGGGCAGGGGGTCGGGTCCGCGGGAGACAAGGCTCTTCCAGTTCATCCGGTCCCTTTTCTTTGCCTCTTCGACCTCCCTGAACCAGGGGGTCTTTCTGTAGTAGATCCTTGCGATCTCCTTGCTTACCGGCATCCCTTCGTATGTGAAGCGGCACTCATCAAGGGTGCCAAGGACGTCAAGGACAAGGAGTTCCCTCTCCGGCGAGAAGCCGAACTCGAACTTGCCGTCTTCGTTCCTGAGCCCCATGGCCGTGAATTCAGCGGTGATAATCCCGTTTATCCTGAGTGTATACTCCCTGATCTTCTCCAGTTCCTCCCTGTTCAGACCGGCTATTTTTTCAGCCTCTTCCCAGGAGAGGTAACGGTCCGTAATCTCGAGTTTCGTCGAGACATCGAGGAAGGGAACCGGAAGGCTCATGCCGGGAACGGCTTCACCATCGATTCCGAGGTCGGCGGAGGTGATCTCACCCTTTTCGATCCTCTTGAAGACACTGCTTCCGGCAGGCAGGGAGTTCCTGTAAATCACCTCAAGGGGTATGAGGAAGTTGCCCCTCTCGGTCCTGTAGGGGGAATAGTCGTAGACACCTCCCCGCTCCACGGGTTTGAGGACCCTCACAAGGTCGATCTCCATCACTGAGGGAAGCTCCCTGACCTCACTCAGCCTCTTGCATGTATTGTCCTCAACGACTCCCCGGTAGTGGGTCCTTATACCTTCATCCTGGAGCCTCTCGAAAAAGTGGGCGCTCATTATGGTGATGGCAGCCCCCTTCAGGGGGATATGGTCAGGCATCTCTCCCCAGTCAAAAACAGAATACCGGTCGGAGAAGTGAAACCTCCCGAGCCCCATCCTCTCCGGAGTCGGCTCCCTCAGAACTTCAAGATCCTTGACACTCCCCACCGCATACCTCCAGATCGTCCTTTTCTATCTTCGCCTGCGCCTCCCCCTGATACCGGGAGACCGCTTCCTTAACAGAGGCATCCCTTATCCCCATGATCTTTGCTGCAGCAATGGCCGCCCCTTCAGGCTCGAGCACCACAAGGGGTGCAACCCCTGAGGGCATCCTGAGGCTCGAGTAAATGTCCATACCGGCAAACCGGTCACTATAGGGAGGACAGGTGATGACAGGGCACGTCGTCTGGGCATCAACAAACCCTCCAAGGGCATTGCTTCTACCGGCCACTGTTATGAATACAACCCCCTCCTCCTCATACCTCCGGATTATCTCGAGGCATCTCTCCGGGGTCTTGTGGGCCGAGGCGATCCTCTTCACAACATCAACACCCAGATTCAGGAGTACCTCCTCGATTCTTTCAGACCACTTGAGGTCTGACCTTGAACCCATTATTATCACTACTCTGCTCATGACCGTTTACCTCCATGAAAACGCCCTCTCTGAATTCAATAAGAGAAGGGATATTATACACTAACCTGCCGCTGATGTCCAAAAAAAATCAAAAAAACGGAACGCCGATGGAGACGGCCACAGAGGGATCTTTACAGACAAGACAGAAAACACGTCAGCACTGAACGGAGCGGTTCTCATCCGGATATTACCGGGGACTATTCAGTTACCTCTCCCTGTACGCTACCCGCTGTCCGCCACACGCCTTTCTGCTACATGCGGTTTTCACAATCTCCCGGAGAGGAGGCTTCATCCCCGTCTTCCTTCTTCCGGCCGAACCGTTCCCCGCAATTGAAACAATACCGCACCATCAGCCTGTGCACCCTGAAAGAGACCTCTCCGGCAAGGTCAATCTCGGTCTCTTCGTACTGTATCCCCTCAAGGCCCAGTTCGCTGAAGAGATGACAGCAGGCATCCGAGAAGATGGCAGGCCTCTCAACGGCTATGCGGGTCCCGCAATGGGGGCAGTAGTTCACCCTGAACCTCAACGCAACAAAGACCCCGATCTCTCTCTGGATATACTCCTCAAACCCGCAGTGGAGAATCAACCTGCAGCACCAGTTAAGCCCCTTCTCATGGTTTTCGACCCTCTCCAGTTCAGCCCACCATGGATCCCGGCCTGTTTTCTCCTGTACTTCCACCATGGTATCATCTCCTTTCCTGCCCGCTATTAGGTATTAAGCAGATTTCATGCCAGCATTCAGAAGAACAGGAATCACTTCCTGTCAGCCCCTTACAGCAGGAAGTAAAACAAATTAACACTTCAGATTCAGCAGGTTAGAGGTTAACGGGGAAGGCATCCCGGAAAGTGCCCCGCAATGCAATCAGGGAGAAACCGCCAAAAAACGGTCATCCCTTCCACAATTTGGGGGGACAAAATTACAGAAATAGTTGCTGTTTTCTATATCGGTATCAAAGACTGCAGATTATGGACAGTTGATCAAACCGTGGCAGACAAGGGAAGTGCAAGACCGCTTTCCTGCATAAGCTGGGCATCAAGGAGTATCTCCCCGGGAGGGCCGTCTCTCTTTATCGCACCTCCATGAAGGAGGATACACCTTTCACAGACCTCGAGAACGAGGTCAAGATCATGTGTGGCGATGATCCTGGAGTGTCTGAATCCCTTGACTATCTCTATGAGCTGCCTTCTGGCACCAGGGTCGAGCCCTGCCGTGGGCTCATCCATTACGAGGATGTCCGGCTTCATGGCGATCACGCCGGCGATTGCCACGGCCTTCTTCTGCCCGCCTGAGAGGCGGTGGGGCGGCCGGTCCTTCAGATGGAGGGCACCCACCTCGCGGAGTGCCTCATCAACACGCTGCTCTATCACCTCCGGGGGGAGTTCCATGTTCGAGGGTCCGAAGGCAACATCCTCCCTCACGGTGGGCATGAAGAGCTGGTCATCGGGGTTCTGCATAACCACGCCGACCTTCCGCCTGATCTCGGAAAGGGTCTTTCTGGTTACCGGGACTTCCCCTACCATGACCTCCCCGCCTCCGGGAAGTATCAGGCCGTTCATGAGCATTATAAGGGTCGTCTTGCCGGCACCGTTGGGGCCGACGATCCCCACTGCCTCGCCGTGGGTTATCCTGAAGGATACATCCCTGAGGGCCGCTGTGCCGTCAGGGTAGGTGAATGATACGTTTCTGAACTCTATGATATGGTGACTCATCTCATACCGTCCTGACCGAGAAGGATTCCAAGGTACAGGGAGAGATTATACCGCCTCATGACAAGAAAAAGCAGTATCCATGAAGAGAGGAAGATCAGTTCCTTCATCCCTATACGGTGGGTTCTTCTCAGGGGCATCCTGCCGGTGTATCCCCTTGAGAGCATGGCGGCATATATCCTCTCAGCCCGCTGGATGGTCCTGACCAGCAGGACGCCCACGAGGTGGATAAAGACCCTTACGCCCTTCCCCCTCTTGCCAGAGGACCTTGCATCCCGTGCACGAACCATCCGGAGCGCCTCCTCCACAAGGACAAAGAGGTACCGGTAGAGAAAGAGCAACTGGACCACAAAGACCTGGGGCACCCCCATCCTGCCAAGCCCCTCGCATATGCCTGTGAAGGATGTGGTGGCGATCAGAAGGAGGGCGGTGCTTATGGTCAGAACAAACTTCAGAAGGATGGAGGTGAATGATACCCAGCCGCCGCTGATCTCCACACCGTAGAGTTCCAGCATCGGTGTTCTGTCAAAGATGGGGTTGAACATACCCACCATCACAACAAAGGGGGAGACGAGGAGAAGTTTTCTGAGCACAAAACCGGGAGGGATGTTTCCAACAGAGATCAGAAACACCGGGTAGATGAAGAACGGAAGGAGACCGGAAACCTCGTATCGGGGAAAGGAAACCACCGTGACAACATAAACAATGGTCACAATGGTCTTTATCCTGGGGTCAATCCTGTGTACAGGGCTCGCCCTGTAGGAGAGGCTGTCAAGATACCCTATGTTAAGAAAATTACTCCCGATTTCCATTGCCTGAAAGCCTTCTCAGTCCCAGTCCGAATATCACCACCACCAGGAGCACCATGAACCCGCCTACAAGGCCTGAAATGGACGTGCCCGGGTCTGGATTGGGCCATGCCTCCCCTGAGTCCGTCTCTTCAGAACCTTCCGAAGGGAGGGAGTAGTCAGGGAGTATGGCGGTCTTTTCCTGGATGGCCTGGAGTTTCTCCGTTACCGGGTTTTCCTTTGACTGGATTTCCGGCTCACCGTATATCCTCTGGATCGACCATTCAAGGCCGTCCGGATTGACTGAGGCAAACCAGGACAGTAGCCCGCCTGTAATCACAGCCATGACTGAGACTGCTATTATAACCTTTCTGAGGGACCTCCCTGAAGAAGGTCTGCTGGAGAGCAGTTCCGGCTGTATGGAGCGGAGATAGTTCACCACACCGGCAGTGATAACCCCCTCTGCAAGCCCGATGACCAGATGGACAGGGAGCATGAGGAGGAGGAAACTCCTGAAGGGCAGTTCAGATATGCCGGAGAGTCTCGTCTGGAGCACCACTGAGAAGGCCCCCAGCTGTAGCGCAACAACCACCGACAGGATCGCCCCGATGGCTACCCTCCTTGCAGTAGGGTTATCCCTGACTATGCTCCGGTATATGAGGGGATAGACTATATAGGCTGGATAAAAGCCCAGGTTCCATATGTTGGAGCCAAGGGCCAGAAGGCCGCCGTCGGCAAAGAAGAGGGACTGCACGGTCAGCACCGATGCAATCACAAGAAAGGCGGCATGAGGGCCAAGCAGTATGGCGAGTAGCATCCCCCCTCCTATATGACCGCTCGATCCGGTACCAGGGATGGTGAAGTTTATCATCTGGGCGGCAAAGACAAAGGCACCGAGCACACCCATGAGCGGTACGAGCTTTTCGTTAATGTCTTTCCTGAGTCTTCTGGCGGCATAGGCCGTTGTGGCTCCGGTAGCTGCCCAGAAGGCTCCCCCTACCGTCGGCGAAAGCAATGCATCAGCCATGTGCATGACATACCTCCTGAAAAAGGGTTGATTGGTTACTGGTTACTGGTTATTGGTTATTGGTTATTGGTTATTGGTTATTGGTTGAATAATAGTCCTTTTAATCACTCAACACTAAACACTCAAAACTATTAACTCTAAAAGTCCACGCCGAGTCTGAGATATACCTCATCATTGCTGTCCTTCATCTCGACATCGGTCCTCAGTTCCGTCCTCCGGTACTCTCCGGCTACAAAGGCATTAACCCCTGCTGTCTCGTCATTATAGAAACTGTATCTTGCCCCTATGCTGTAACGGTCCCTTACCGTCCAGATCCCAAGGGTTTCACTCATTCCGTCATCATCAAAATGCTCATACCTCAGGGCTACCTCAAGGGGCTCCTTGATTAAGTGGGCCCGCCTCTCTGCAAACAGCCCCCCTCCTGTCACCTCACGCTCCCTCAGAATGAACTGATAGGCCGCTGTTACCGAAAACACTCCCTCCTTATACTCCCTGTTAATCCCTTCGTACTCCTCCCTGCCAAGGGCCTTCATGTACTCGGCATCTATCCTGAGTCCCTCTAAAAAGGAAGGAACTAAATTAACACCTGCATTCACCGTCTCGTTCCTCTGCCCCCAGCCAGGCTCTGAAAGATATCCTCCAAACAATGTTATGCCCTCCACCGGTGTTATCAAGGCAGAAACTATGAAGGAGCCAACATCATCCGATGCGCTCTCACCAGTCCTCTGAAGGCTCTCCTCAAAGAGCCCCGATTCAAAAAGATGATTCATCTGCTCCTCGCCCTTGTACACCGTAAGGGAAAGATCAAGCCCTGCCGGGCCGGTATATCCCACCGTAAGCCCTGCCCTCTTTGCTTCATAGGCATCCTGCGTCATTGGATCGGTTATCATGTGGTTTTCAAACAGACCAAAGGGCTGCGTCTTCTTGCCCAGTGAAAGATAAAGGGGAAATCCCTCTGACTGGAGTGTAAGTACCGCCTCATCTACCTCTACCTTCTCATCCCCCTGATTGATATCATCCCCTATCCACTCGGAGGTAAGAACCGCCGAGGCTGAGGCCCAGTCTGTAAGTGCTGCCTCTATTCCCAGTTCCATCTTCCTTAGATAAAGATCGGAGGTGGAGTCTGTCCCGGGGTCGGTTATGTCCCGGTGGTTCATCCACCGGT
Source organism: Nitrospirota bacterium (assembly GCA_015485235.1). GTDB lineage: Bacteria > Nitrospirota > Thermodesulfovibrionia > Thermodesulfovibrionales > JdFR-85 > WFTX01. The sequence continues at coordinate 11,863 of WFTX01000306.1, forward strand.
ACTCACCATAGATCGAGCCGGAGAGGGTGACAGGGGATTCTGACTCCTCTGCCTCACTGACTGAAGGAGATGGTTTAGCCGGAGGCTGGGGACTGGAGTCTGCCTCTTTCTGCCGGATCTCTTTTTTCAACTCCATTGCCTCTTTCTCGGTTATGATGCCCTTCTTGATAAGCAGCCTTATTAATGAATCCAGCTCTGTAGCCTGTACAAGGCTCACGGAAAGAAGAATAAAAAGTGCAACTGCAAAAACTGCAATGATCCGCTTCATTCATACCTCCTTCCCTGCCTCTTCGAAGAGGTCGTTGATTTTCACTGTTTCCTCATGAACCTTCTTCAGTATCCTGGCCAGTTCAGCAAGGCCCGCTGCCTCAGCCTCCTCCGCCCACCTGAGATAACTCCGGGCGTGCTCCTCATTGTGCTCCATCCAGTGGGGAATC
>WFTX01000307.1 GCA_015485235.1 Nitrospirota bacterium
TGATGTGAAAACTCTATACCCATGTGCCCCTTATGAATTAGTCCACACGAATCAGGAAGTGTTGGAAATTTCTGGGGGAACTCCTGGTTCCTTCTGGATTGACCGGTCCTATTGCTCTCATGGTATATTTAAAGGATGAAGAATATTCTTGTGATGGTCACGGCCTATTCCCATGACATAGCCACGGCCTTTCTTGCGGTCAGCGGGTTCTCCCTGGTGATGCTCTATCATATGAGGCCTGGAGGTGCTTCATCCGATCTCATTACCTTCTATTCCGGTATATGCCGGAAGGTGACACGTGCAGCAAAGCTTTCCCTGGCGTGGATACTGATTGCCGGTGTTCCCAGGACCATTTTCTACAAGGAATACGAATGGTCCGAGGCAGCAGGGAATCTCCAGATCGTGGCGATAGTCATCAAACACATTGTAATGTTTGTTCTGGTAGGGACAGGGCTTCTTTACTGGCATCGCCTGCCGGGGGTGCTCAATGAACTGAAGAAGGGCCTGTCCGCGGAGATGAAGGGTGATGAAACCTGAACGTTCCGGAAATATACCGGGATGGATTAAAAGAGAGGCCGAGGCCGATGTCGCGGTCAAGTATCCCAACAACTTAGTAACCCAATAACCAAGGAGGTCAGAATGGCAAGAACCATAATTATTGGAGCGGTGATTGGTCTCGTCAGCGGTATCATATTCGGGATACTGTATTTCGGGGCAGGACAGATTACAACACCCATGGCCTACGTCCATGACGTCTCAGGCCTCGGGCTGGGAATAATGGTGGCCCTGATAGTAGGACTGTACAGAAAGGCGTCTTTGAAGAAATGAATCTGATAAGAAAGAAGGGACAGAACAGGAATGAGAGGCTGATTGATCCTGTTTCAAGAAGAGGGCTTTTGTTCATCTGGTTGTTGCTTCCGGTGTTCCTTCTGTCGTTTTTGGTCTCAGGCTGTTCCGACAATTTTCCTCCCGAATTTCCGGTCCCTGACTTCAAACTTAAGAGCCCGAATACCGACTGGCAAGAGAGCCGGGAGACAATCAAGGGAAGCCCGGTGATAATGTACTGGTTCACAAGCTGGTGACTGCGGTGTATCGAGGAGATCCCGCACGTGTTGCGGGCGGAGAAGAAATACGCCAAGGACGGTCTCCGGATACTCTGGATTGCCCATCAGGACAGGGTGGACAAACTCAATGCCTTTGCAAAGAAGAACGGTGTCCCCGATTACCTCTATGATCCCGATGACAGTCAGTCGGTAAAATTCGGGATGACCTATGGTGGAGGCATAATATTCATCAACAGGGAAGGAGTGGTAAAGAAGAGGATCCCCAAGGGGTTTTCCCCTCAGGAGCTTGAAGAGGAGATCAAACGGATCCTCTGACATGATGGAGACATTCCTCAAGGTCCTTCCCCAGTCAATACAGGCGGCATTTCTGGTCCTTGCATTCCTCCTCTATACGGAGTCTCAAAACAGGAGGCGTTGGAGCATTGCGCTTCTCTGCGGGGTGTTTTCAGCCTTTCTAACCGGTTTCTTCATGAGTTTTCTTCCCCTTCCGGGTGAGTTCATATCAAGCCATAAGGGATGGACTTTCTGGAGATACCTCTGGGAGATATCCCTGCTCTATGCAGGGATGTCCATGGCTTTACTGAAGGGGCCCCGCCGGCCTGGTCCCCGGTTCAGCGTGATGCTCTTTTTCATCGCCGGCTGGGGGATTTTCTTTTTTGACGCCCGTGATGCCGGGTTTCTGGTACACGATATCGGACTTATGAACGGCAGGACCCTCGCGGCGGTAACTGGGGGAGTGGCAGGAATACTGGCTGGATTCCTGCCACTGCTTCTGATATTCGTCCTGAAAAGAAAGGAGTCCTTCCGGAGTATCTTTACCCTCCATAACCTGCTCGTCTTTGGCGGTGCCTGGCTGGTCGCCTTCGGAGGGGTTGGCAGCCTTGAAGAGGGCAATCTCATGGCCTGGCTACAGCAGGGAATGGGAGCATTTCTCTCCGGGCTGATCAGCTATATTCAGGAAGTCCTGATCCTGAGTCCCCACCCCTTTCTAAGGGTTCCCTTTACGGGGGTTGCCGGGTTCCTCTCCGGCGAGAGGATGGCGATGACCCTTGTTGTCATATTCATGTTTGCACCCGTACTGACAGTCCTTACCATTCTCTTCGCAAAACCCGATCCCCAGGTCCATCAGATAATGGTCCGGGCTGAAAGGAGGCTTCAGATAGCCTTTTTCAGAAAGGACCTTGTTGCCAAATCCATTCCTCTTCTCCTGTCCTTTTTCATACTTGTTGTTATGCTTCATGCCTCAAACATTTCCGTGAACCCCCTTTATGATCCTCCTCCAATGCCCGTCAGGGCCGAAGGTGATCCTCCTTCAATATCACTCCAACTTACGGACCGGTTTGGTGACTTCACCGACGGGAGGCTGAGGAAGTATGTCTATTTCCGGGGAGACAGGGAGGTTGTCTTCCTTGCCATACTCAAACCGGACGGCTCAGTGGGAGTCGCCCTTGACCAGTGCGAAGTCTGCCGGCCAGCGGAGTGGAACAGGAATGCCCAGGGATATGCCCAGAGGGGCAGCCACCTTGTCTGCAAGTACTGCATGACCCCCATAGCACTTGACACCATAAATAACCCCGGTGGCTGTAATCCCATACCAGTGCCCTTCAGCATGGAAGAGGACAGGATAGTGATAGAACTCCAGGACCTCATAAGCACCTTTGATGCTGCAGAAAAAATGGAGAAGAAGGGGGCCCACTTATGAGGAGGTGCTTTGAAATTTTTTCCTCGTGGTGGCTTTCTGCCCTGCTGGCCGGAGGTTTTGCATCGGTCTTCATGGTAATGGATGATTTCCGGGCGTTCATGGACTATCTTCTCAGTAAACCCTTGGGGGTGCTGCTCTATCTTGTCCTGATACTTAACCTCTGCCTGATCTCCATCAGAATCGGGGTCCGTAACCTCCGGAAGGTCCTGCCGGAGAGGGAATCCCCTGAAGGAATGACGGCATATTGCAATATTTCTTCTCCTCCATCACAGGATGCCATACTCAGGCTTGGAGAACGACTCGGGTTCAGGTCTTCCCCCCCCTCCGGCGACACAGTGGTGCTGACAAGAGGCCGGTTTTCATTCCTGCCCGGTATGTTTCTCAGGATCGGGCTGGTGCTGGCCCTTGGAGGACTGATGGTGAGTTTTCACTACAGAGAGGCCGGGGAGAGGACCCTCCACGAGGGCGACACATTTTCATTCAGAGGGATGAATGGGGTGGTTGGACGGATCAGACCGGATCTTCCGGCAGAGTTTCTTCAGATTGGAGGGAAGGGGGCCTTCAGGGTAGAAAGGGTTGCTCTTGAGTTGAGACTTGATGATAGGGGCATGGAAGCAGATAATGGGCTTCCTGCCTATGCCGAAGGAGGTTACTTCAGGGTCTCGGGCTTCGGGTTTTCCCATGAACTCATCATCAAGAAAGAGGGTGGTCTCAGGAAGAGGATGGTAGATGCCGCTGTCCTTCCGCCAGGGAAAACGGCAGTGATTCCCTTTACAGAAGAGGACATGTTGATTACTCTCAGCATGGAACCTCTCAAGAAGATCAAGAAAGGGCTTCTGACAGGGAATCTCTACAGGTTCGATGATATCCGGTACAGGATGGTTCTCCAGTCAGGACGGAAAAAGGATATAAAGCAGGTCCATATTGTCACGCCGGGGACTCCGGTGAATATTTCACCCTCATCTCTCTCTGCAGAGAGGGGAGATATGGAGATCATCCTTGGTCCACTGTCATACTTTGTCAGGCTCTCGATGGTTTATGATCCGGGAATCCCTCTGATCGTCAGCGGTTTACTCATGTTTCTGACAGGTCTGGCCTTGATGCCGGCAAGGTTCTTCTGGTATCTGCGGAGGCTTCTCTGGGTTAAGACAGGGAGTGGCTTGATGATAGGCTATGAATCAGAATTTTACAGGAAGTGGGCTATCCAGAAATTTCACAACATCAGGATCGACCTCTTTTCAGCCCCTGAACGTTCATCCTCTGAATCTTGCGACGGCAAAGCCGACTGAACCGAAACAGAGTATGGTCCCGCCAAGGAGTGCCCAGGGTGCTCCGTTGTCAATGGTCACCCTGATAAGGGCGTTCATCTCGGGTTCCGTCGAAGCCGATCTGAAAAAGAAGCCGTATCTTCCCTTCCTTGCGGGCCGGACCGGTCTGAGAATGAATTCTTCCCGGGTATCTCCATCTTTGTACTCGATCTTCGTGATCCAGTCGGCGTCATAACCGAACCTGTCCTTTCTTACACTGACATCTTTAAGAGCCAGGGTTCCTCCGGCTGGGATTTCCTTCATCTCACCAGTCTGCAGAAGGATGTCTTCTCTCATGCCCGTGGATGCTGTAAGGAGATGACCGAGCATGATGAAAAGCACACCGAGGTGCATTACCTGGGGAGAGAGCTTCAGAAGCAGCATCCGCCGGGGGTATCTCTTCAGGAGGGCGTCAATGGTGCATACAATTGTGCTCAGCGCAAAAAAGGCGAGGATTATGATCAGGGCATATATCCACCACGTGAGAGAAGGCTTTCCGTTCTCGGCAAGCCACCTGAAAAGAGGGGTATCGTCTATACCGGAGAAGAAGGCAAGGTTTGCCGGGATCTTCACCGATCCTATCAGGGCCGTAAGTATGAAGAGGAGGTAGAACAGTATTACGGTCTTTACTGAAAGGAGAAAGCGGTATACCCCCCTGAACATCCTCTTTGGACTCCTCTCAGGCTGAGGCGATCTCGACGAGTTTGATTTCGAAGATTAGATCCTTCCCTGCAAGGGGATGGTTTGCGTCAAGCGTTACCGTGCCCTCAGAAACCTCTGTTATCAGGACATTCGTGAATGAGCCGTCCGGAGTCCTTACCTGAAGAGACATCCCCACCTCCGGGGAGATGTTCTCAGGGATCTGTGTCCTTTCTATTGTGGCAACCAGTTCCTTCCTGTGAGGGCCGTAGGCCTCATCAGAAGGGATGTTTATGGTCTTGGTCTCACCTGTTTCCATGCCTATCACGGCGTTTTCAAAGCCGGGTATTACCATCCCCTCGCCCAGTGTGAATTCAAAGGGGTCGGACTGGAGGGAGGAATCAAATACAGTTCCGTCTTCCAGAAACCCGCTATAGTGTACCTTTACCTTGTCTCCAACCTTTGCCTGTGCCATATCAAACTCCTTTAATGTAATTTCCTTTCACATTAACATAAACAAGTGCAATAAAACAAGCGGTTTAGGTTAGAATAAGCATCAGGGTGCTGGAAAAGCGAAGCGATTTTCAGCGGAGACTCGTTTCGAGGCAATGGCTTATAAACCGCTCCTCAGTAATGTAAGTCAGGGCAGGCGGAGCTCCCTCGAAACCGGATTTGATGCGATGTTGTTTTTATTTCACAGAAACCTGCCCTGTTCAGTTACAATACAAACACCTATAAGTCATTGATAAGTAGTGCCGGTATCGCTGAAATACGGATTTCTCCTGAGTCCCGCCTGCCCGCAGGTTCCGGTTCAGGGCTTTGCTAAAGTAGGTATTGGTAATGACGGAGGACTGAAGACAGGGGAGCAAAGACTCAATAACAGTATTCATGAGGTTGAGGCTTAGTAACCTGATAACCCGATAACTTAATAACTTAGTACCCAATATACGAGGAGCCTTATGTTTGAAACACTTGTCTATGTTACAGTCGGCATATTCCTGGGAGCCCTGGGAGCGTACTTTCTTGCCCGGGCCGACTTTGCACGCCGGCTTTACCAGTTCCGGGAGAGTGAAGCCGCCAGGGCTTCGGAACTGAAGGCCGAGCTTGAGGCTGAGAAGGCGAGGGTAGGGGAACTCCGGAGGCAGCTTGAGATACAGGGACAGAGACTGGAAGACCTGAAGAACGAGAAGGAGGCCATGGAGAGAGAGTACGTCCAGGCATCCACCAGGCTTCAGGAGGCCGAGAAGAACCTGAGAGAGCAGAAAGAACTCCTGGAAGTGATGAAGAAGGAGATGTCCGATACCTTCAGCTCCCTCTCCCTTACTGCACTTAAAAGCAGTAACGAAGAGTTCATCAGGCTTGCCAAGGAGCACCTTGGAAGCATCCTTAAGGAGACAAAGGGCAAGCTGGGCGAACACCGCGAGGCCATTGACGGTATAGTGAAGCCACTTCAGGAGACCCTCCGGAGATACGATGAAGAACTCAAAAAGATCGAGATGAGGAGACGACAGGAGTACGGAAGCCTTGCCCAGCAGATCGAGCAGTTGATGCTCACACACCAGCGGTTGCAGAAGGAGACGGACATGCTCGTCACTGCGCTCAGGAAACCCCAGGTAAGCGGGAGGTGGGGGCAGTTCAACCTCCGGCGGGTAGCGGAGCTTTCAGGCATGACAGCGTATTGTGATTTCTTCGAGGAACAGTCCTTCTCCGACGAGGACGGGAGGCAGCGCCCGGACATGATCGTGCGGCTCCCTAATGACAGGGTGATAGTTGTGGATGCAAAGGCCCCTGTGGATGCCTTTCTGAACGCCCTCTCCGTGGTGGATGATGAAAAGAAACGGGAGGCGCTACAGCACTATGTAGCCCAGGTCAGACAGCACATGAACATGCTTTCCTCGAAGGCTTACTGGGACAGGCTCAAGGAATCGCCCGAGTTTGTTGTGATGTATCTCCCTGGGGAGTCCTTCTTCAGCGCAGCCATAGAGAATGACCCGGCCCTTATAGAGGACGGGACCATGAAGAAGGTGATAATCGCCACGCCCACGACCTTTATCGCCCTTCTGAAGGCGGTGGCATACGGGTGGCAACAGGCGGAACTTACCAGAAATGCCGAGGAGATAAGCCGTCTTGGCAAGGAACTTTATGAAAGGTTTGCCACGGCCATGGAGCATTATTTCAGAACAGGCGATCATCTCAGAAAGGCGGTTGAGTCTTATAACAGGAGCGTGAGATCCATTGAGACGAGGCTTCTCCAGTCTGCCCGGCGTTTCCGGGATCTCGGGATATCCTCGAAAAAGGAGATTCCCCGGCTTGAGGAGATCGATGAGAGACCAAGGGATGTCGAACCGCCCTTACTTGATTCCTGATGAGCAGAGTGAGATTTCACTTTGAGATGCACAGTTGCCTTTTCATAACAGCCCAACCAGCCGGAGGTCCTTATGCCTGAGGTTTCCGGTAATCTTCTCTTCCTGACTGTACTCTTTCCGGTAATCTTCATCATCCTTGGTCTCATCTTTATAAGAATGTTGCGGAAAGCCCCTAAGACCACTAAAGAAAAGCGATCAGAGACAGCCTTCATTGTAGAGACCTTTCACGAACTTGTGGGAAAACTGAAGGAGAAGGAACGGGAGCTGGAAGTGCTCCGGCAGAAGGCGGAGGAAAGGGCCGTTGAGATTGAGAGCTATAGTACAAACATAATCCAAAGTGTCCCGAGTGGTGTGGTAAGCCTTGATGATGATCTTGTGGTGACCTTTGCAAACACCCCTGCGTCAGAAATACTAAGAGAGAAGGAGCCCCTTGCCGGAAAGAGTTACGAGGAGATCTTCAGGGAACCCCTGCGTTCTATACTTAAGAAGAGGGAGACAGTGAAGCGGCGTGAGTATCTCTACGAACTCCGTACAGGTGAGAAGATATGGCTCGGTCTGACTACATCGAAGCTGTATAATTCTTCAGGAGAACCTATAGGCATGGTCATGGTCTTTACAGATCTCACTGAATTGAAGGCCCTGGAAAGGCAGATACAGTTTCGCCAGTGGCTCACTTCCCTTGGAGAGATCTCCCTTGGTATCGCTCATGAACTGAGGAATCCCCTTGCAGTCATCTCAGGTTATGTCAGGATTCTGGAGAAGAAGAAAGCAGGGTTTGAAGAGGAAATAGAAGCAATTTCCAGGGAAATAAAGGTGATGGACAGGACCATTGAGAACTTTCTCTCCTTTGCAAGGCCGGTAACACCTGCCAATGTTGATGTAGATCTCCGTCTGCTTCTTGAGGATCTGGTCCGTGTGGAGAGGCCTGAAGGAGTGGATCTTGATCTGAAACTGGATGAATGTATGATAAAGAGTGATGAAATCCTTCTGAGACAGGCCTTCACAAACCTTATCAAAAATGCCTTCGAGTCAATGGAGGAGGGGGGAATACTCAGGATCAGGTTGACCTGTAAAGGTTCCCGTGCAATCGTGGAGATTGAGGATGCCGGGAGGGGTATTCCCGAACAGATCAGGGACAAGATATTCCTTCCCTTCTATACTACAAAGGAGAAGGGAACCGGGCTGGGCCTTTCCATAGTCCAGAAGAATATCACGCTTATAGGCGGGAGTCTGAATTTCAGTTCAGGCCCTGGCGGAACGAGGTTTGTGCTGGAAATTCCTGTGGAGAGAAGCGGGTGAATGGAACAGCTCAACTGAAGATTTGAAAGAGCAGAAAGGTCGTCAGTGCCCCGACTAAGCCCCCCAGTACCACCTCCCATGGCGTATGCACCCTGACAGCCACCCTGCTCTGGGCGATAAGGGATGCAGCAACGAAGGCAAGGATGGAGACTATGGGGTTTCCGCTTATGAATGTGACTGATATCCATATGGAGAACGCCAGGGCTGCATGTCCGCTCGGCAGGCCTCCTCTCAGGGGATGGCCCTTCCCGAACCGTGCCTTGGTAAGCACCACAAGGATCAGGACGATTACGAGGGAAACTATGGCTACTTCTTCACCGGTGTGCCTGGCTATCCTGATCCCGGATGCAATCGTCCTCTCAATATATGGAAGGAGTATTATGTAGCCGCCTACAGCAGCACCGAAGGCGGAGATGAGGACGGCACCTGCCGCAATATCCTTTGCTATCCGGGCCTTTTCTCTTATATCAGGGGAGAGAAGGTCAACCAGGTTCTCCACCGCCGAGTTGAGCATTTCGGCCAGTATTACGATGAGGACGAGTATGGAGATCAGCAGGAACTCCGTTCTGGTAAGGCCGAGGAGAAAGCTTATTATGATTACAGCAGAGGCCGAGTAGAGATGATACCTGACGTGCCGCTGGGTCTTCGCAGCATGAAGTATCCCCTCAATAGCATTGTTGGCTGAATCAATCCATTTCCTTAATGGCATGGAGGATGCTCTGTTCTTTGTTTCTCATTTTTCTGGCATGATAGGCACTCTTTTCATGGTCGTACCCCATGAGGTGAAGAAGGCCATGAAGAAGCAGGCGCTCCACCTCTTCCATGAGGTCTTTTTCCCCGGAGGATGCCTGCCGCTGGGCCTGGTGAAGGTTTATGACTATATCTCCTAAAAGGAATTCAACATCCCGGGGAAAATCCTTCTCCGATTCGTACATCGGGAAGGAGAGCACATCGGTGGGGGTGCCCTTTCCCCTGTATTGTCTGTTCAGCCTTCGTGAAGCCCTATCATTTACGAAAACAAGGCTAAGCTCGGCCCTCTCAAGCCCAAGGATGCTACCCAGTCGGTCGAGAAAAGCGCGAAGGGCCCTTTGATCCGGCTTTACCTTTCTCTGTCTGTTTTTTATCTCTACCTTCATGATGTGAATATGGTTTTTTCCTCTCCTTCCTCATCTGAACAACCTTCTGGCCACCGATTGAAGTAGGCTCTTTCTCCTCGAACTCAAAACCCGGGTAATCTATCCTCCTGTGGAGTATCCCCGTGAGAATGTAGGTGAACTTCTTCTTGATGTTTGAGATGTCCCGGAGCGTGAGTTCACATTCCTCAAGCTGGCCGTCTATGAAGATGTGGTTTACGATCTTGTCGACAAGGGACTCTATCCTTGCAGGGGTAGGGTCCTTCAGGACCCTGGAGGCGGCCTCTACCGCATCGGCAAGCATCACAAGGGCTGCAACCCTGCTCTGGGGCTTGGGTCCGTGGTAACGATAGTCATCCTCAGCAGGCTCACCATTGCTTGCATCCTTGGCTTTCTGAAAGAAATATGTCATCAGACATGTCCCGTGGTGCTGTTCGATAATATCGATTACAGGTTCGGGCAGGTTGTATTCCCGGGCGATCTCCACACCCTCTTTTACATGGGCTATAAGTATCATGCTGCTCATATGGGGGGTAAGTCTGTCGTGTTTGCTCACTGTGCCTCGCTGGTTCTCTACAAAGTAATCGGGCATCCTCATCTTTCCGATATCGTGATAATAGGCACTCACCCTTGCAAGGAGAGGGTTCACGCCGATATCCTCGGCTACTGCCTCGACGAGATTACCCACAATGATACTGTGGTGATAGGTGCCGGGGGCGGTAATCATCAGGTTCTTCATTATCGGCTGGTTCAGGTCCAGGAGTTCAAGGAGGCTGATATCGGTCGTTACCTTGAAGGTCGGCTCTATTATGGGCAGCAACAGGGAGACCACTGAAGAGATGATTATGCCGGAGGAGGCTGCATAGATAAGGGCGGTGGTGGAATAGTTTGAAAAAAGCCGGTCCGTAAAAAGGAGTATTCCCAGCAAAGTAAAGAGATTTGCGGCACTAACATAAAGACCTCCCTTGAGAATGTCCGTCCTCTTCGAGCATTTCATCACACTGAAGGCTCCAACGAGGGAGCCTACAAATGCATAGATGGGATAGGTTGACTCACCGGCCCAGAGGCCTGTGGAGAGGCTCGTTATAAAGGAGAAAATTATGGCGGTGTGGAAATCAAAGATGAGTGCAACAAGGATCGCGCCGGCTGCGATGGGCATGCCGTAGATGGCTGTCTCAGGAGGAGACAGGCCGATCCCTACGGAGAAGTTCTGGAAAAAATACTGAAATGCCCTTCCTGAGATCACGGTGAAAAGTAGAAGAAACCCGAGCAGGAAGAGCATCCGGTACTTCTTTATGTAGTCCGGCTTGTACCTGAGTATATCCCTGTAGAATATCAGGAAGAGAAGCCCTGTTATCAGGAACCTTCCAGCGATGTGGGTGAGTTTGAGGCTGTCTCCTGCAATTACAGCCGTCATGAGCGCCAGAAGGAGTGTTGACAGCACCCTGAGCAGGTTGGCGCGGAAGAGTTCCCTAAGCCTCAGGTTCTTTATCGGCTTCTTCAGTATTTCGTTCTTCGGACGGGACTCCTTCGAGTTCCGCTTCTGTTTTCCGTTTTTCAGATCTTTCATAGGCCTTTATTATCTCCTGTACCAGGCGGTGTCTTACCACATCCCTCTCATTGAAATATACAAAGGATATGCCCTTTATGGAGGAGAGGATCCTCTCTGCCTCCACGAGGCCGGATACCTTGCCTGAGGGAAGGTCCACCTGGGTAATATCTCCGGTGATTACCGTCTTTGAGTTAAAGCCCAGTCTTGTCAGGTACATCTTCATCTGTTCGGAAGTGGTGTTCTGGGCCTCGTCCAGGACCACAAAGGAATCATTCAGGGTACGGCCCCTCATGAATGCAAGGGGTGCGATTTCGATGATTCCCTTCTCAATAAGCCTGGTTGCCTTGTCAAAGTCCATCATATCATAAAGTGCGTCATAAAGAGGTCTCAGATAGGGATGAACCTTCTCGTACATGTCACCTGGAAGAAAACCCAGCTTTTCTCCGGCCTCAACAGCAGGCCGTGCAAGGACTATCCGGCTTACCTCCTTCTTCACAAGTGCCGAGACCGCCATCGCCATGGCAAGATAGGTCTTGCCTGTCCCGGCAGGTCCTATGCCGAATACAATGTCAAACTCCCTGATCGCCTTGATATACCGTCGTTGCGTCTCCGTCTTGGGAATGATGAACTTCCGTTTTGACGGGACAGGGACATGATTACTGAAGAGGTCCCTCAGTGAGGTATCCTCTCCTCTTGATATGGAGTCTATGGCAAACTGGATATCCTCAGGCCTGAGGGGATATCCCTCGTTCCTGATTGCCTGTATATCATCGACGATTCTTTCTGCAAGCCTTGCGGAATCCTCGGGCCCCTTTATGAACACCCGGTGGCCCCGCGTGCTTATCACCACACCTAACTGTTCCTCAATCAGACCGAAACTCTTTCTGAGAGAAGACCTTCCGACATCAGGTTCAGTCTCGGACCTGACTTCCTTTTCTAATATAACATCATTCCTCCGGGTCTGTTCGGACATCGGTCAGCTTCCCTGCCGTATAACGAATGTCTTCAGTCCCTCAGCCCTTGTGAGTCTTATTGCAGCCACCTCGGCGGCCTTACGGTCCCTGTACTTCCCCACCCTAACCCTGTATATGGTTTTTTCGCCGCCGCTTCTTACTATTTCAACGTGGTAACCCTTCTTCGAGAGTTTCTGCTGGAGCCTTCTGGCCTGGGAGTGACGGGAGAAGGCTCCCACCTGAATGGTGTAATAGCGACTGGTTTTTTTTGTTGCCAGCTCATTTTTAAGTTTCTTCTTCTCAGGATGTCTTGAGACTGTTTTCTTGCTTTTTACAGGAGGCATGGTAGCGGAAGAAGACTTTACTTCTTCCTGGACAGGTGGGAGTTCCCGGGCAGTCTCAACCCCCTTCTTCCCCGCAACAGCGGAGGAATCCTCAACCTCTCTCATCTCCTCCAGTGCCTCGGAAGCGGTCTCTTCAGTGCCTGTTTCTCCTTCATCTCCAGGCATTCCGGTTTCAGGCGGCTGGTAGAGGGAGACGGTCTTTGCCGGTTCTTCAACGGCCGTGCCGGACCTTCCAACAAAGTAGCCGAGCATGAAACTCACCGAAGACAGAATCACCAGGATTGCTATTAACAGGAGCCTTCCGGAGAAGAATCCTGAAGGCACATTTGAATAGTACTTGGGATTCATAAAATAAGCATAGCATCACCATAGGAGAAAAATCTATATCCCCTCTCAATGGCCTCCTGGTATGCCCGGAGTATCCTTTCACGGCCTGCAAAGGCGGAGACCAGGACCAAGGGGGTCGACCGGGGAAGGTGAAAGTTGGTGATGAGGGAAGTTATGGCCCTGAACCTGAAACCGGGATAAATGAAGAGATCCGTTGTGCCTCTCAATACCTCTTTATTTGGGGACGGCAGTTCCGAGCACCGACCGCTGAAGACCGCCTCAAGAGTTCTCGTGACGGTTGTCCCCACGGCCACGACCCTCCGCCCCTTCTGAAGATTTGCACGTATTTCTTCCAGCAACTTCCTGTCTATCTCAAATTCCTCGGGGTCCATTCTGTGGTCCGTGACTGTCTCGGCCTTGACAGGCTTGAATGTTCCCGTCCCTACATGGAGGGTTATCTCCCGGACCGGTATGCCCCTGTCCTTTAGTTCGGCCAGGAGGCTCTCGGAAAAGTGGAGTCCTGCCGTAGGAGCGGCAATCGAACCCTCTCTCCGTGCATAAACGGTCTGGTACCACTGCCGGTCCCGTTCGTCGGGTTCGCGCTTTATGTATGGTGGAAGCGGCATGCTTCCGTATTTCCAGAAATAATCCCGCCTTACAGAAAGAGGCATTATCAGCCTCTCTCCATCTATCAACTCTGCCTCAACCCCTCCGGGAAGGCTGATGGCGCCGGAGTATCTTCCCCTTGACAGGACGGAGTACTCTCCTGGGGCCGTCTGTTTTACTATAAGGATATCAATCTTTCCTCCCGTTGGCTTTATACCCCTGATCCTTGCCGGCATGACCTTGGTGTTGTTGATGACGATCATATCATCACGTTCAAGCATACCGGGAAGATCAGAAAAGTGCCGGTGTTCAAGGGAGTCACCTCTGAGAACAAGAAGACGGGAACGGTCCCTCCTTTCAAGGGGGGTCCGGGCTATGGCGGACTCCGGAAGAGGGAAATCAAAGTCAGCGGTCTTCATGGAGGGTGATCACTGCACCTGGATAGTAAAAGGAGAGGATCTCTCTGTATGTCTTTCCTTCTTCTGCCATCTTTTCCGCTCCCCATTGACAGAGACCCACACCATGGCCGTATCCCCTACCATCAAATATGAAGGCTCCGGAACTATCCCTGCCGGTATCGGCCTTGACGGAAAACCATGTGCTCGGGAGCCTTTTCCAGCCTATAAGCCTCCGGAGGTCCTTTGCGAGGAAGACGGTTTTTCCTTTGCTGTGGGTTATGGTCACTTCCTTCGCACGGCCTGTCCTGGTCAGTGAAGTTATCTTAAGAGTTCTTATCCCTGATATCCCGAGAGCCCTCTCCAGTTCCATCTTTGTTATGCGTCGTTGCCAGAACCAGTAGGGGGAATTGGAACAGTCTGAAGAGACGCTTTTGAGATAGGGATAGCTTTTCCCGAAAACCTCCTCGGGGAGTTCCGTCCTGCCCCCGCAGGTTGAGTGATAGAAGGCCTCAATCAGGTCCCCATTGTAGGTAAGCACTTCTCCTTCAGTCTTCATGACGGCATAGGCGACTCTTGTGTCAAAGTTATCACCCCTGTAAAGCTGGTGGAGGGTTGAGGAAGTCAGGTCATAGAGCTGGCCGTCGTTCTTGTCCAGATGTTTGAGTGCATATGTCCTTGCGAGAACCGCCTGGGCCTTGAGCGCCTCCATCGCCCAGTCCTCGGCAACCTCTGAAATAACCACGCTCCGGATATAATCCTCAAGGGGTAGTTCATTGATCAGATAAAGTCCCCTCTTTCCCTTCCAGACTTCTATATGCCCCCTGTATCTGACCCCGCTTACGAGGAGTTCCCCACGGATGTTTCCTATCCTTTCTATCTTCTGCTCCTGGTCAGGAAGTTCCGGGAACCTTTCATCCAGGATTAATACCCGTATCTCCTTTCCGGCAGCACCTGCCGGTGAGAGCATGATCAGGGAAAGAATGCAGAGTACTAAGAGGGTTCCGGAGAATCTCATCATTCCCTTATCGCTTCCCCACCAGCCAGAACAGGAGTGAGAGGATTATGCTCAGGAGTATACTCGTTGCAAGGGGAAAATAGAAGGTGAAGTTCTTCTTCTGTATGATTATGTCTCCGGGAAGCCTGCCGATAAAGGGGATCTTGCCGGCCAGTGTGATAAGCCCCCCAAAAAGCACGAGCATTATGCCTATTATAATCAGGAACTTTCCCATGTCAGAGAATGGTTCCATCGTCAGAGCACCTCCTTAAGGTATCTCTCCATCTCGGAATATATGCACCCGCAGTACTTCTGCCTGTAAAGGCCGAGTTCGCGTGAAATCCTGTTTCCTTCCTTCCAGCCGGACCGGAAATCCTCACCAAGGAATTCTATATCAAGGGAATCCTGTATATCCCTGCCTGTTTCGAGGATAAGGTTCCTGTCCTGGTAAGGGCTGAAAAGGAGTGTTGTACTGAAGGTTTCATACCCCTCATCCAATGCCGTCCTGGCGGTTTCTTCAAGTCTCATTCTGTAGCAGTATTCACACCGGTTCTTTTCATCGTAAATCACGGCGCGGAGGAAATCCCTCAGTCCGTAATGGTCTTTCAGGATCAGCCTGATGTCCCACTCACCGGCCAGCTGCTCCAGGGCCTCGAGTCTTGCCCTGTATTCAGTATATGGATGTATGTTGGGGTTATACCAGAACCCCATAATTTCCAGCTTTCTCTCCCTGAGGCTCTTTACAGGGTATATCGCACAGTTTGCACAGCAGATATGAAGAAATATACCCATCTATTTAGTATAATTTTTCTTGCGGGCCTATATCAAATATCTGACAGTATTGTGGCAGAGGGGCGCTTTGTGCGGGACCTCATTTGACTCGAAGCGCTGCAAACAATGGAGGGAAAATGGGATAATACAAGGTTATGAAACAGGTCATGATGGGGCAGGAGAGGTATCTTCGGGCAAAAATGGACAATTTTCACAAACAATGATTCGGGGGTTTTAGAGCATGGGTTGTGCCGTGATCAATCTCCCCTCTCTAAAGATAGAGGAGATGCAGTGGCACCCCGGATCAAACATGGAATACTTAAAAGATAATCGGTCTGAATATGATGGATAAAGAGACAGGGAAAAAGGGATATGCAAAGAGGAGACTGGCCGTTCTCCTGGGAGTGCTTGTTATCCTGCTCCTTACATGGGGGTTATGGATCTTCTCAAGACAGCTCGTTCCCGCCTATGTCAGGAAGAGCCTCCTCCCGGAACTTTCGAGACTCACGGGCGGGGAGGTCCTTGTTGAGGGTATTGAGTTCAATCCCTTCCCCACCTATCTCAGGCTGAAAAGGCTTGGATTCCGTAAAGGGGGAAGGCTCTACAGGATTACCGATGATCTGACGATATATCCTTCAATCTTTCCGCTCCTCTGGAAGGAAGTGAGGATCTCGGCAATAGAATTGAGGGGGTTTCGGATCAACGCTGAGATGACGGCCCTTGCCGGAGCCATGTTCCAGAGGGGGGCTGCCGGAGAGTCGGAGTGGAGCCTGAGACTGGGAAGGCTTTTCGGGACAGGTGGAAGCGTGGATTATAAGATCAGGGAAGGCGGCTACAGGATATCATCTTCTTCATTGAGTATTGACGGAGATTTCGAGGAAGGTACCATCTCTATTCAGGCTCCGGAAATAGAGCTATGGGAGGCGGAGAAGAGGATTTATTCCGGCAGGGGGATGCTTAAGCTCAGTCAGGATGAGGAAAGGCTGCAGATAGATTCCCTTCTTCTCAGGGGAAGTGGCCTTGATCTTAGCTTCCAGGGCGAGGTGGTGAGGGCCGGTCTGAAGGGGACAATCAGGGTCTCGGTACAGAAGAGATTTATCGAGGATATCTCCGGGCTTTCGCTGAAGGAGATGGAGGATCTGGAAGGAGAGGGTGAAGTGAGCATTGACCTCTCCGGTGGATCGGACCGGAATATCCTTGACCGGCTTTCATACCGCTTTGACCTAAGTGGTGGAATATACCTTGAAGACCTGATGATGCTTCTTGGAGAGTCCGAACCACTCCGGGGTTTCGCCCGTTTTGAGGGGACTGTAACCGGGAATGGTGATGACCTCACCGCTAATGGTGATGCCCGTATGCAGAGGGGGCATATCTATGGAGTGGATGTTGATTCGGTCCGGTGCAGGATTTCGTACTCTGACGGGAGAATGCGCTTTGAGAATGGTTTCGTCCGTGCCTATGACGGAGAGGCTGATGTGGAGGTGGAGATCAGTCTCCCCCATGTGAATTATTTTACAGTGGATGTCCGGGGCAGAAACCTCAGGAGCAAGAACCTCCTCAAATTGATAGAATGGGATCCGGGGTTGCCACCCGGTAGGGTTGAGGGCTGGCTCCGCTCGGAGGGGGGGGCCTTCCAGCCAAAGGGAGAATTCATCTATCATCCTGAGGGTGAGAATCCAGAGGATCTTCTCACTGCACTCAGACATGTAGAAAAGGTGGAAGGGATGTTCCAGGCAGAAGGGGATGTGATTCATCTTAAGGGGATAACAGTCTATTCTCCATACTCACTCCTTCAGGCCGGTGGTCAGGTAGATATTTCAAAGGGATCCCTTAGTATCAATGTTTCACTTTCTTCAAGCGAGATTGAAGATTTGACAGGACGGGAAGATCTCAGAGGTACAGGGTTTTTTGAAGGCACGGTTTCGGGTTCTCTGGAGGAGCCTATCGTACAGGGTTATGTCAAGATATGCAAGCTCAATTACAGGGATGTGAATCTCGGTTGTCTCTCGATGCAGATAAGTCATGGTCCGGCGTGGATACGGATAAATAACGGCAGTATTGGTGAAGAGGACTGGAAAGTTGAACTCTCCGGCAAGATTATGACCGGTGGAGATGAACTGCTCTCCTTTCCCGCCCCGCGGATTGATCTTTCAGGAATCATGAAGGGAGTTCCCCTCCAGAAGATTGCCGCTCTGATGCAGCTTGACACCGGTGCTTCGGGAGACCTCTCCGGCAGTATTCGTTTCACCGGAGAACCTAACGCTCCTGCAATGACCGGGGAGATATCAATCCAGAATCTCAAGCTGATTGATGATATGACTGCTGGCATATTGAAGACCGGGATATCTGTGGCTGAAGACAGCGTCAGGCTTACCGGACTTGACTTCCGGTACGGCAGATCCTTCCTTAAAGGTAACCTCCAGGTTGGATCTGCCGGGAGGATGATCCATGGTGACCTTGAATACAGCCTCTCGCTTCAAGATATCTATCAGGGAATTCCGGCACAGGTCTGGATTGTCGGGAAGGGCAGAGTCGGTGACGGTGATGGGCCGGACCGGGGGGATTTTACCGGAGAGATATTGGTTACTCGCAAGGATGGTTCAAGAGTGAGACTGGGTATGCTCAATTTCTCCATGGATGGAGAGAGGATAGTGCTGAATGGCTCCCTCTTTGATGGTTTGACAGGTATTACCGGTTCGGCCCATCTTAAGGACGGACGTTCCTGGACCATGGACATCAATATAGGTGACGGACATTATGAAAAATATCTCAGGATGTTTTATCCAGAGCTCGAAGAAGGGCTTCTCTTCGGCCTGAGCGGGCTTGTCAGACTCCAGGGAGGTAGTGGCGGTCTTTCAGGAACAGTCGATCTGAGAAGGATTCAGGTCTCTTTCGGGGCGGCAACGGTAATGAATGTCGGAAGGATCCAGATGGATCTCTCAGACACGGGGGTTGTCATAAAAAATATGAAGTTAAAGGCAGGTCCGGCTGATTTCACTATTTCAGGTGGTCTGGGATATGAGACCGGTTATGACCTTGTAATCTTCGGGGGAACAGAACTGGGGCCCTTCAGGGGACTGATTCCCGGCGTCCGTTATCTTAAGGGAAAGGCTGACTTCGTCTTTTCACTGACAGGCGACTGGGAGGATCCTGAAATAAATGGTGGAATAACACTCAGGAGGGTTGCCTTTGGAATAAGGGGTCTGCCCGACAGAATCAGATCCTTTAATGCCTATGCGTATGTCTATCATAACAGGTTTGTTCTTGAGGATCTTGATTTCCTCTATTCGACGGGAGAGGTCTCCATGAAGGGCAGCGGTGAGGTTAAGCGGTTAAGGTTGAAAAAGTACAGGTTTGAAGCGAGGGTAAGAAACCTCGAGATAAGACGTCCTGAAGAGTTTTCCCTCAGTCTGGATGGATTTGCGTCGTTAATAGACAGGGGTGAGACTACGGATCTGACGGGGGAGTTCACTGTTCTCAAGGGAGAATACCGGAAGGATCTGAAGGTGGCTGGAATATTTCAGGCTGAACGGGCCGTCTATACTATGGGCACTACCCTGCCTTTCATGGAAAAACTCGTCCTGAACCTCAACCTCTCAGGCAATGAGAACATCTTCATCAGGAACAATATCCTGAACGCCCCTGTTCAGATTGACCTTGTTCTTACGGGAAGTCTTGCATCGCCCTCGCTGCTTGGCCGGGTTCAGCTTGGAGAGGGAAGGATCTACTTCAGGAACAACATATTCCGGATAATCCATGCAAGCGCCGACTTCACAGATCCTGCCAGGATTCACCCCTATATAGCCATAAGTGCCAGAACAAGGGTCAGGGACTACAATATCATGCTCTCCCTGAAGGGCTATCCCGAGCAGTTTGATCTCGCCCTCACATCTGATCCCATACTTAACGAGGTGGATATCATCAGCCTTCTTACTGTAGGCAAGCTCGGCACTGAGGTCAGGGGCATAGAGGGCGGTATAGGGGCCTCGGAGGCAACGGAGTTTCTGACAGGGGGGCTTCAGGATGTCCTTGAAGAGAGGGTCCGCTCCATTACCGGCTTTGACAGAATTCTGGTTGAACCCTATGTCTCCGAGACCACCGGCAAGATAGGCCCCAAGGTGACTGTTACAAAGAGACTCCTTTCGGACAAGCTGTATGTCACCTATACTACCACTATCGATGAAGAGGCGGAACAGATACTCAAGCTTGAGTTTATCCTCAACAGGCATACCTCCGTTATCGGCGAGAGGGATGAGAACGGCTCCATAGGCGCTGACATTAAATTCCGGTATGAGTTCAGATAAGATGTTTACACTAATGTTGAATATGCACAGCGAGCGCATTTTTAATCGTATCGATCCCCATGGTCTTGCCACGGGGAATGCGAGCGAATGTAATGAGATAAAACTTCCTTACATATCGAAGATACCCTGCGGTCTTGCCGCAGGGTTCTTCATTAAGGAGGCAGGGGGCCATGCCCTCAAACCTTTCCAAAACCGATGGGATATTGCATGATGACGGATAGAGCAGGATCTGTCAGGTGGCGGGATCCTTATCCTGAGAGTGTTACCTTAAGCAAAGGTATCGCTGGAAAGGTTTTTCGGTTATCCCCCCTGCCTCGAAGCTTGCAATTATCCCGGATATCTGTGATGTTCAGAAGGATATTCAAGGCAGACAGTCTCCTTTTGATCGGGATGCTGTTTTTGCTTCTTCTGCTTCCCCTTCCTGCCACAGGGGCAGAGAAGGGGACTGGAGAGGTTCTTCACTACAGTCAGACAGTTATTGAAGGGCTTACATCCATGGAAAGGAATGAGTTTATGTATCTCATGGGACTTTCCGGAGGGAAGGTGAAGGAGAGTGATATCTCAGAGGGGATAAAACGGGTTTTCAGAAAGGGACTTTTTGATGATGTATCGGTCTGGATTGAAGACTCCGTTCTCAGGATCAAGGTGAAGGAGAGAATGCTTATCGGCAAGATTGTTATCAGAGGAAATGATGCGATTCCCGGGAAGAAGCTCCTGAAAAGGCTTCCCTTTCATGAACGGGAGATTCTCAGATATGATCTCCTTCCCAGGGCAAAGGAGGCCCTGAAAGAATACTATGCCTTCAGGGGATACCCCGATGCTGAAATCAACCTGGAGGTCAAGGATGGAGAGAGGCCCAATATGGTGAGGATAGACATCCTGATCTCTGAAGGCAACCCTGAACGGATCAGGATGATTGATATAGAGGGATATCCTGATTACTTCAGGGCAAACATGAAAATTTCAGCCGGCGACATTTACGATCAGGAGGCCATTGAAGAAGAGATGGTAAGGTTGAAGGATTATTTTCACAAAAAGGGTTATCATAGCCCGGTCATAGGTCCGTACACTTTTGAAGACGGTCTCCTTACCATTGCTGTCAACCCCGGGATGAAACTGGTTGTACGCTTTGAGGGGAATACTTCCGTGGGTGATGGTGATCTGATGGAGGTGATTGACTTTGACTCTGCCGAGAAGATTGATGAGGAGGTGGTAGACGAGAATGCCTCCAGGATCCTGAGGTATTACCACAGAAAGGGGTTTGCAAGGGCCCAGGTTGCCCCTGTCCTGAGGACTGCCGATGATGTTACGGAGATCACCTTTTTCGTCTATGAAGGAAAGAGATATACCGTTGGTGATGTAAAGATCAAACCTGTAGGGGGGAGTCTCGATAATACACTTCTCGAAGACCTCAAAGGTGTGCTTTCACTCAGGAAAGGGGGTCTTTATAATCCCGATTCTGTTCAGGAGGATGAAGCAAGAATCAGGGATTTTCTGAAGGCACTGGGGTATCAGAAGGCCGTAACAGAGGAGACCGGAGTGGAAATGAAGGAAGAGGCAGGAGACGTTTACCTTCTCTTTCTTCCCAGACCAGGGCCGAGGTACACCATTGGAGAGATCATTATCCAGGGCAACACGGTGATGAATACCGAGACCCTCAGAGGGATAATGGGCCTGAAGAAAGGGGACCCCTTCAACTACGTTGATCTGTTCGAGGGCAGAAGAAGGATACTCAACAGTTACAGGGAGCGGGGTTACCTGTCTGCAGATCTCAGGCTGGGGACAAAGCTCCTTGATGGAAAGGTGAGAATCATGATCAAGGTAAGGGAGGGCACCCCTTCAAGGATCGGAAAGACCGTCGTCAGGGGGAATATTGATACCAGGACCGAAGTGATACTGAGGGAGTTGAATTACAGGGAGGGAGCCCTTGCAGACTACAGGCTCTTTCCGGAACTCTCAAAACGTCTCTACGAGACAGGGCTCTTTAATGATGTGAATATCCGCATGATTGAGGGTGAGGGAGAGACGAGGGATGTCCTGATAGAAGTGAAGGAGAGAAAGCCCGGGATATTTGAGTTCGGCTTCGGTTACAGCGAATACGAGAAGATGAGGGGCTTTCTGAGCCTCAGTTACCGGAATCTCCAGGGCATGAACCGGAGGGTTACCTCAATGCTCAGGCTGAGCAAACTGAAACAGATGTTGTCAGTCAGTTATCATGAGCCCTATCTGATGGGAAAGAAGATCAGGATGAACGCCCTCCTGTCAGGCAGCTACAGAGAGGAGCGGAGCCTGGATACAAAGAAGACGAGATACAAGGTCAGAAAATACCTTGGGGAGATCTCTATTGAAAAGAAACTGAGAAAACACCTTCAGGGGAAATTAACATACAGTTACTCCCTTGTCAATACCTTTGATGTGGCCCCTGATGTGGTGCTTTCAAAAGAGGATACCGGTACTCTTGGTATAAGTGCAATCATGCCTGCCCTCCTCTATGATACGAGAGATGATCTCTTTGAACCCCGCAGGGGTATACTGGCAGGGGCCTCTCTCAAGATTGCAAGCAGTTATCTTTTGGGGGAAACGGATTTTGTAAAGCTCAGCATTGAGGGGAGCTTATTCAGGGAACTGACCCGCAATATTGTCCTGGCCTTGCTCGTGAAGACCGGTCTTGCCGAGGGATTCATGGATACAACGGACCTCCCTATTGTAGAGAGGTTCTTCCTTGGCGGACGAAATGCGGTAAGGGGCTTTCCCCAGGACGAACTGGGCCCCAGGGGTGAGGACGGGACCCCCACGGGTGGAAATGCCTCTTTCATGACGAGCGTCGAGTTAAGGACAAGGATCTGGAAAAACCTCGGTCTGGTATTTTTCTTTGATGCCGGGAATGTCTGGAGGAGGATCAGCGATATGGATTTCAACCTGAGAAAGACGGCAGGGATAGGTATACGATACACAACGCCTGTGGGGCCGCTCAGGCTGGATTACGGACACAAGCTTGACAGAAGGGAGGGAGAGAGTGGAGGGGAGATCCATTTCAGTATCGGTCATGCCTTCTGACCGGGAAAGGGAAATATATGAGATGGAAGTATAGGGCATTGTTGATGGTTCTTTTCTTGGGAGTACTGCTTCAGGCCGGCATTCTCGAAGGCCGGCTTGTTGACAGGGTTGTCGCATCCATAAATGATGATGCCATTACCCTCCGGGAGTTCAGGGCCTACTATGATTCTGTAAGGGTAGTCACACCTGAGATCACAGAGGGAGAGGCGATACAGACTCTCATAAACAGGAGGCTCATACTCCATGAGGCTGAGAGGATGAACCTTGAAGGCCGTACAGAGGAAGAGAAGATCCAGAGGTACATAGGGATAAGGATACGCTCCTTTGTAAAGATAAGACAGGAGGAGATCAGGGAATTCTACCGTGAGCATGCCGGCAGGTTCAGGGGGCTCAGCCTTGAGGATGTCTCGGACAAGATAGAGAGACTCCTGATAGAGAGGGAAGTAAACCGTCGGCTGAGGGAGCACCTTAATCAGTTGAGGCAGAAGACCTATATAAAGGTGAACCTCATGTCTCCGTGATCAGGGCGGTTTCATCACAGTCAGGAAATTTTGGACACCTCAGACAGTCTCCCCATATCTTCTGGGGGAGTTCGGACTTATCGATCTCCCGGAAACCGAGCCTTCTGAAAAAATCGGGAGTATAAGTGAGAACAAAAAGCCTCTCGATACCGAGTTCCCGTGCCTCCCTAATGCATCTCCTCACAAGCCTCCGGCCCACCCCGGCACCGTGATATTTGTTTTTTACCGCAAGGGAGCGGATCTCTGCCAGGTCTTTCCAGAGGATATGCATACCGCAGACCCCTATTATCCTTCCGTCCAGTTCGGCGACGAAGTGATCTCTAAGGGTCTCGTAGATCTCATTCAGAGAGCGGGGAAGCATTATCCCCTTACCTGCAAACCCGTTTATCAGGGCCTGGATCTGAGGGCAGTCGGATATACGGGCCTTCCTGATCTTAAGAGGCTTCATAGCCCTGCCTGATTGCATCAAGGTTCTGTTTTATGAGGTGGTGATGCCTCGGAGGCAGCACCCTCTTCAGAACCTCCTCTGTTGAGAAATCCGGAAACAATCCGGAATGCCTGATAAAGGCCCCGAACATTACCATGTTTGCATACTTTGAAGAGCCGATCTCTTTTGCTGTGGATGTTGACCTGATGCTGAAATGATCGAGACCATTGACGTGCTTCAGGAAGTCACCGTCCTGGCAGATGTCAGGTCCGACAAAGGTTGAATCGTAGAAAACCTTCCCGCCTTTTCTGACACGGCCTATGAATCTCTTGAATGATGGGCAGTTGAAGACAATGAGCATGTCCAGGGTCTTGACTATGGGAGAGCCGATAGGTTCTGTACCTATAACGATAGTACAGTTCGCCGTTCCCCCCCTCATCTCTGCGCCATATGAAGGAAACCATGTCACCTCCAATCCGGACTGCAAGGCGGCATATGCTATCATTTGTCCAAGGAGGAGGATGCCCTGTCCTCCTGAACCTGCAACGAGTATTCCCTTCTCCGTGCCGTTTGCATCTCTCTGTATCCCTGTGGTCTTGTCCATCAGTCAGACTCCTCAATGTCCTCGATATCCTTGAAAATCCCGAGAGGGTAGACCTTCTCCATTGTTTCTCCTATCCACTGGAGCGAATCAGTGGGGGACATACCCCAGTCTGTAGGGCAGGGAGAGAGGATCTCGAGGATTGAGAA
>WFTX01000308.1 GCA_015485235.1 Nitrospirota bacterium
GAAAGGGCCATCTCCCGTGACATCCAGGGGATTGGTCTTTCAGGGATCTCGAGTGCGAGGAAGAGAAAGAAGCTGAAGATGCTGAAGGTTGACGGTTTTGCGCCGACCAAGGAGAACATTATTGCCGGGAAGTATCCCTTCTACAGACCGCTGTATCTTGTGACAAAGGAAAGGGCCTCTTCGGATGTGGAAGACTTCATCCAGTATGCCCTGAGTGAAGAAGGACAGAAGATCATTTCCGCACAGGGGACCGTAAACCTGTCCGAAGGGAAAAACCTGAGCAGATAAACCCGACTTCACTTAAATGGAGGTAAACGATGGGCTTCAGAAATATAAAAATCACCCATAAACTTGTCGCCATGACGGTTATCGGGCTTTTTGTCCTCAGCGCTTTCGCTCTCCTTGGCGTTTATATGGGTAAATCCCAACTGAAATCGCTCAAGAGCCTGTATGCTCAGAACATGGTTCCCCTTGACAATCTCAGAAGGATACAGTTGATCTTCCGGGAGATCGATTATCAGATGGTCGGTGTAATAAGCGCTGCAGAGTCCTCCCAGAATGCGCTTGTCCACCTGGAGAAGAGCCTTAAGCAGCTTAAGGCGATATGGGAAGATACAAACAAGAGGCTGACCAGGAGCGAGTTCGGAACCATTAAGGCAGATTTTGCCAGGGTCATGAAGGACTTCTCAGCCCTTGCCGGCAAGCTGAAAGAGGCGTACCAGTCTGACAATATTGACAATGTAGACCTTGTCCATGAGGAGTGGATTGATCTCAAGGAGAAAATTTTCAAGGACATAGACAGCCTGGCAGCACGGCAGAAGAAGATTGCCGAGGAGTTGTATGCCCGGAAGGAAAAGGTTATAACACGGGTAATTTCAATTGTTCTGATTGCCATGGGGATCAGCATCATAGCCTTTCTGGCCGTCTCTACAATGATAGTCAGGTCGATAAGCAAACCAATCAACTTAGTAGTAATGGCTTCCAGGGAGATTGCCGAGGGGAATCTTAACAGGCGGATAAATGTGACAAGCAGGGATGAGATGGGTTTCATGGCTGAAACCCTTAACAACATGATAGCGAAGCTGAATGACATTTTTGCAGGTATATCCGAGAACATCTGCCTTATCACGAGACAGTCTGAAAGACTGTCCCTCTTCTCGGCAGAGATGCGGAAGGCCGTTAAGGAGGAGTCTTCCCAGATAGAGCAGGTGGCGTCGGCTACAGAGGAGATGTCGCAGACAACGCTCGACATGGCAAAAAACGCCCTCTCTTCTTCTGAATCAGCCAAGGTCTCTTTCAACACGGCCGAGAAGGGAATGAACATAGTCGACGAAGTGGTGAAGGACATCCAGTCGCTTGCCGGTGAAATCAACAGTGCCTCTGAAAAGTTGATGGGCCTCGGAGAGCGGTCCAAGGAGATAGGTGAGATACTCTCCGTCATCCAGGATATCGCAGACCAGACCAACCTCCTTGCCCTCAATGCAGCCATTGAGGCGGCAAGGGCCGGTGAGCAGGGGCGGGGTTTTGCAGTCGTTGCCGATGAAGTGAGAAAACTTGCTGAAAAGACTGCAAGTGCCACGGACGATATTGCAGAAAAGATAAAGGCAATACAGGATGAAACCGAATTGACGATCTCGGTGATGATGAAAGGCACTGATGCCGTAAACGCTTCGGTTGAAAAGGCGGCAAATGCAGGGAGTGCGCTCAGGGAGATTGTGGGAAGTTCCGGCGAGGTGATGGATATGATCCAGAGGATCGCCACTGCCACTGAAGAGCAGTCTGCAATGACCGAACAGGTGAGTCAGAGCATGGATGTAGTAGCAAATATCGTAAAGGATAATGCCGGGAAGGTGGAATCGCTGACTGAACTTTCCGCTGAACTGCTTGGAATCGCAAACAGGCTCGAGGCGCAGGTAGGACAGTTCATAACGGAAGAAGGCTGTCATGACGAGAATGAGAACATGTCAGATGTGCAGAAAGTCCCTCTGTTCGCTCCAGAAACAAAGGATGTGCCTGCCGTGGTCAGATGAGCGATGATAGAAGAGTCTTCCCGATAGGTTATAATTAACCTGTGAAGAGTCAGCTCTCATTCCATGGCGGTGTTGATACCGTTACCGGTTCCTGCCACCTCCTCAGGGCAGGGGGGCTGAATATCCTCATAGACTGCGGGCTGTTCCAGGGTGATCCCCTGTGGGAGGAGAGGAATTACGATCCCTTTCCATTCAATCCTTCTGAGATCGACTACCTCCTTCTTACCCACGGCCATCTTGACCACTGCGGGAGGATTCCGCGCCTGGTGAAAGAGGGATTTCAGGGGAGCATAATCTGTACCTCAGCGACCTATGATATCGCAAAAATCGTCCTGATGGACTCAGGCCAGATCCACGAGGAGGACTACGCCCACTGGAAGAAGATCTGGCTCCGCCGCGGGGAAAGACCCAGGGAGCCCCTTTATACAGTGATGGATGTCCTTGACTCCCTCCGCTATTTCAGGAAGTTCCCCCCCTACGGGCAGCCCGTCAGATTGAATAATACTATAACTGTAACATTCCGGGATGCCGGACATATCCTCGGAGCCTCTTTCCTCGTAGTCGATATCAAGGAGGGCAAGAGGATCATCTTCTCAGGAGACCTTGGCAACAGGGGCAAACCGATAATAAGGGATCCCGAGCTGCCGGAAGGTGCTGACATCATAGTGACTGAAAGTACTTACGGTAACAGGCGGCACCGTGACTTCGCTTCCTCTGTGGAGGAACTCAGGGAGGTCATCACAGAGTCCTGCCGGAGTGGTGGCAATACCCTGATTCCCTCCTTTGCAATTGAAAGGGCCCAGGACCTTCTGTACGTCTTCAGCAGGCTTTACGAGGAGGGAAGGATGCCGGAGTGCAGGGTCTTCCTTGACACGCCCATGGGTATTGCCGTTACCAGGGTGATGAAAAGACATCCCGAATGTTTTGATCAGGAGACCAGCCGGCTTTTTGAAGAATCAGGGGACCCCTTCACATTTCCGGGGCTGGAATTCACCAGGACACCCGATGAATCAAAGCAGATAAATTTTCTCAAGAGCCACGCAATAATAATAGCGGGCTCGGGAATGTGTACGGGCGGGAGGATCAAGCATCACCTTAAACACAACATCTGGAGGCCTGAATCGTCGATAATCTTTGTTGGTTACCAGGCTGAAGGGACCCTTGGCAGAAAGATCGTTGATGGCAGGAAGAAAGTGAAGATATTCGGGGAGACCTACAGGGTGAAGGCACGGGTGAGCACGATCGGCGGGTTTTCCTCCCATGCTGACCAGGCTATTCTCCTTGACTGGCTTGGTAGCAATACCGGTACAGAGAGGATTTTCATAGTCCATGGAGAGGAAGGGGCTGAGGCACTGAAGAAAGAGGCCCTCAGGAGAGGGCTTTCTGAGAAGGTCACCATTCCCCATTACGGTGACAGTTATGATCTCTGATGATAAAACTCCGGTTCTTCTATAAGGAAGGCTGTTATCTCTGCGGTGTTACAGAGGAGATGCTGAACGGTCTTGTGGAAAAATATGACCTTGAGATTGAGAAGACAGACATAGAATCTGATGAGGAACTCTTTGAACTCTACCGGTATGATATCCCGGTGATAGAGTTTGAGGACGGAACGTCCCTCCATGGAAGGATCAGGGGAAAGACCCTGATCCAGAAGCTGGAAGAGCTGAAAAATAAACCCTGAGGTTGCCCGGGAGTCGTAGTGGGTGTCGATACGACTAAAATCCCCCACGGGCCTTCCAACCGAGGAGGATTTTTGATATTTCCGCTTTTTCAAGTGGAGAGGTTTCGGGAGAGGGAGTCCCGGAAACCGTGTAAGGCATAGGTATAATTCCGGGGTGGGGGCTGAAACTTTCATTATAAAGCTCCGGTCATGTCTAAGCAAAGAAGGTCTGTTATGGACGGTGCCTTAACAGGCTTGATCAGTTGCATGAAGGGTGTTTTGAGTAGAAATGTCCGTTCGGTCTCTGCCGAGCCGACACAGGGATGCGCCTTCTTGAACGACCAGGAGTTGAATATGCACAGCGAGCCTATGCGAGCGGATGTGATAGAAAACATCTTCCTTACATATCGAAGATACACTGCGGTTTTACCGCTGTGTTCTTCTTTAATGAAATTTCAGCCCCACCCCGGATAATGGCAGAGACAGGGTAGGTTCCGTGAGGCTGGACCCACCCTGTCTCCGGGAAACGAATCATGCAACCGTAAGGGTAACTGTGCGGTGAGGGACAGGATAGAACTCTTAACTGTTCCTTTAGGCACAGGGTAAAGGATACAACTCCTCCAAAACCCCCCTTTTCCTCCTGGCATCAACCTTGCTTATATGTTCATGTTGTTGTACTACCTGTTTATCCAGTAGGGAGTTCAGGAATCTCGGACAGAAGGACTGGTATGTGTGAAGAACAGAGATCAACAGCCTTTTATACTTGATTTGAAGGGAATAGCATGCCCTCATCCAACGGCGATAGCTATAAACAGGCTCAGGTGGATGGAGAAGGGTGAAGTCCTTGAGATAATAACCGACAGCATTGGTGCAGAGGAGAGTATCACCCGGCTCTGTCTTCAGGCAGGCCATAAGATACTCGAAAAAAGAAACGATGCAGGACTCGTAACGATTATTATCCGTAAATAGTTGACCCTCCCCCACTAAGGCCGGACCAGGTATGGCCTGGTCTGGTCATTTTTTCACTAAAAAGGTGGCCGGGATTAAAAAACTCTGGAGGTGAGTATGTCCAAGAAGATCGCCCTATTGGTAAGGGAACGTCAGGAAGAGGCTTTGAGGATGGGAGTGGGAATCATACTCCTCGATGATCAAGTGGATGTCTATGTGCTTGACAGGAAAGTAGAGGAGAGCGAAGCAAACAGCCTGAACCTTGAGACCATGAAGGACCTGGATATGAATGTCTATACGAATGTGAAAGAGAACGAGGGGCTGGAATTTCTTGATACCGAGGAGATTGGAAGAAGGCTTGTTGAATATGATCATATTATTCCGTATTGATCCTATAACCCTGAAACCCGGGAAAGGAGGAGCATGTGAAAATACTTTTTCTCACTAAAAGGGACCTTGAAGGAACGGGGAAGGTCTTTTTCGATACCCTTGGGAAGGAACATGATGTTAAAATACTTGACATCAGGGAGGAGAAAGACTACCAGAGAATAGTTGAAGAAATTGAGGCTGCTGACAAAATAATTTCCTGGTAAGGAGGCGCTGATGAAATTAGGGATACTTGTGAATACTCGGTACCATCGGGACGATGTTATCGGGATCACCGATGCTGCAAGAAACAGGGGCCATGAGGTTATCATATTTGTGATGGATGAGGCCACAAAACTTCTTGAGGACTCTGCCTTTACCGCCCTGGCATCCAGGGACGGTGTGAGTATGAGCTTCTGTGACCATAATGCAACGAAGTTCAAGATAAACAAGGACCTTGTCCCTGAAGGCGTGGTCTGTGGAAGCCAGTACAACAACGCCCAGATGCAGCATGAGGCTGACAAGGTCATCGTGCTTTGAGATATTATGCGGAAAGGTAAGAATTGCGTCTGCTTACAAGGAACGAGCAGCATCTCCTGATAGGATTTCTCTCTGTCTTAACCTTTCCAGTTCTATATATTTTCAGGCAGTCTGATACAAACAGCCTCGTCCGGTGGGGGTGGACCTTTGGTCCGGAGAACTTCGGTTGGGTCTTTCTCCTCCTCCTCGGTGCCATGGCGGCCCTTGTGGTCTTCTTTGTTTGGCTCAGAGGAGGGGGGAGTGTTCATTATCTCCTCTGGGGGGCAGTACCGGTCATTTCCATCCTCACCTTCCGCCAGCCTGAGATGATCATAGATGCCGGCAGATACTTCATCCAGGCGAAATACCTGGCCCTCAGGGGGCCTCTCTATTTTCTAAATCACTGGGGTGGTGAGATACCCGCCTGGACAGACCTTCCCCTTATCCCCTTCATCCAGGGGGTAATCTTCCGCTACATTGGGGAGGAGAGAATACTCATTCAGGTATTCAATCTCATGGTATTCGGAGGGGCCTTCTATCTTCTGTTCCTTTTAGCAGAGAGGCTTTTCGGTGAAGAGGCGGGAATCTGTTCGGCAGGTCTCATTCTGGGCTCTCCCTACCTCTTAAGTCAGGCACCCCTGATGCTTGTTGACATACCTTCAATGTTCCTCTTTCTTCTGAGCCTTTACCTGACAGTCCTGGCCATGGAGAGGGAGAGGGTCTATCTGACAGTCCTTGCCGGGCTTGCCCTCTTTCTCTTTCTGCTCTCCAAATACACCGCCATTCCTGTTCTGACACTCTTTCTTTTTCTTCCCTTTCTCAAAAAGTCCGGGCTTAAAAGACGGTCCACAACTCTTATGACGGTCTTTGCAACTACCGGGATCCTCCTTCTACCCCTCTTCCTTGAAAGACAGGATCTGGTGCTGAAGCAGATATCCCTCCTTCATGATTATCAGATGAAAAAATTAGGGTCCTGGGAGGAAGGCCACATCTCAACATTCTTCTTCCAGATACATCCTTTCGTGACCCTCCTTGCTGCTTATGGAATAATTGCCGGATTGAGGGAAAGGAGACGGGAGACCCTGGTGATGCTTTTTTTCCCGCTCTTTCTTCTGCTCCTTGACCTTCACAGGATACGATACATGATTCCCCTTCTCCCAATTTTTTTCCTCTCTGCCGGATTCGGGATGAAGAGACTCCTCGACGACCGTGGCGTGAGGGCCCATCTTCTTTTTGCAATTGTCATAAGTTCACTTCTGGTCTACTTCATGGGATACCTCCCCTTCCTCAAAACCACCTCCATGAACAATCTAATGGAAGCAGGAAGATACATTGACGGGCTCCCTGCTGACGGGATAAGGGTGGACTTTCTTCCTCAGTCCGGGTCTGTCGGGAATACGGCCATTGCCATTCCCTTGCTTGACCTCTACACAAAAAAACGGCTCTGTAATGGCCAGCCATGGAACGAACCGCCTTCCCGGACGCACAGGGAGTCTTCATTGCGGTTTACCTGGGAGATGAGGCGCCCCTACTTCTATGACTGTTCCGGGGTTCCGGGATACAGGCTCGTTATATCTGACAGTCCTACGGCATTATCTGAGATGACAATCCCGTTCTCCGGCATAAAGAAGTCCTTTACCTCCAGGAGCGGTGTCTTCCGCTTCAGGACTATGGTCACCCTTTTGGAAGAGCCGCTCTGATCACTCTAACAAGACCCTTCATATACAGGGAAAACTGATATTCTCTGTCCATAATAGACCAGAAGGGTGGGTGTTCTGTCCTGTTTGGCACACCGGTCTTGAGAGACCCTCCCTTGAGGGAAAGCCCGGGACCGCGGTACTTCTGAAGGTTTTCCTCTGCAGGAGCTTCTCTCTCCCCTGACTTTCCTGGCCTCCTCGCTCTGACAAAGAGCGGGTTTTATGGGATATTTCTTCCCATTGCCTCTTTCCGTCAGCCCGGTTTTCTATGGTGCACCGGAGCCTGAACTGCTTTGTCCCGGGTGTACTGCCGGTTAGTGGCACAAACTTTGCTATCTCTAATACCGGTCAGAACGATAATCTTATTTCAGGGAGGTAACGAGGTGGAAATAACTGTTCCAAGGAAAAACAAGGTCTGGGCCTTCGTAATCGTTGGCTTCTTCGTCCTGGTGAGTCTTGCAACCTTCGCCTGGCATGAGTACTATGTATATCTTCAGGCCTATCTCTGGTTCGGGTTCATCTATGGGATGTGTCTTCAGTACGGGAGGTTCTGCTTTGCCTCGGCCTTCAGGGATCTCTTCGCCGTAGGGGTGCCCCGGATGGCTGTGGGGATCATGATCGCCACCGTACTCTTCGGTTTCACCTCCGCCTTTGTGAATGCTACGGGGTGGAGCACCTTTCATCCGGCTCCAACAAGCATTCATGCGGCAATAGCTGGAGCCATATTCGGTGTCGGGATGGTCTTTGCAGGCGGCTGTGCCTCAGGCTCACTCTACAAGACGGGAGAGGGTAACGGGGTTTCCCTTCTTGTGGTCCTTTCCATCAGTGTAACCCAGTCGACCTTTGTTGACATGGGGGGCTGGCTCAACAAACTCGTTCCTGCCTCATGGGCAAAGTCAGCCCTTGAGAAGGGTCTGCCTGAGTCGATAAACGTATCCGACGGCTGGATCGACCAGTACCTTGCAGGCTATGTCTGGAACCAGCCGGTTCTCAGGTTTGCAGAGATGTTCGGGATGAAGACCGATTCCATCACAGGCGCCTTCATCGGCAATCTCATCCTGGGAGTGGTTATTCCGGCTCTTCTGATCCTTACATGGGTCTATATCGTCTGGGTGAGACGGAACTATATCAAACGCGTGAAAGAGGAGAAGGGGAGCATTACCCTTGGTGATCATGTAAGAGGATTCTGGTCGATGGTCTCTGCGTCCAAGCGGACTGCTATAGCAGGCCTCTTCCTTGGTGTGGCCTGCGGACTCCAGATGTTCGTGATAGAGGGGCTCAGGATGAAGTTCGGTGTAAAGAACGCCGGAACTCTCCTTCAGCGGCTCGGGTTCGACTTCGGCCTCTCAGCAAAGGGGACGGTCTTTGATCCCGGGTACTGGTATGTGACCACCCAGGAGGCGCAGTGGGTCGGCTGGGTGATGCAGAAACTCGGCTGGGATCATATGGACAACATCTTCTTCGGCTGGGTTAACGGTATCCCCAATCCTGCCTTCAACCCGGCTGACTGGATGTCTGTCGCCCTCATTGGTGGTGCAGCCGTGATGGCGCTTCTTCATAATGAGTTCAAGTTCAAGGCACCCACACGGGAACTTGCAGTCTGGGCAATAGCCGGAGGCTTCCTGATGGGTATCGGCTCCAGGCTTGCCCTTGGCTGTAATATCGGTGGTTTCTTCGTAAGGGCGGCCAACGGTGATCCCTCGGGCTGGCTCTTTGGAGTGGGGATGATAGGAGGAGCTTTCATCGGGGTGAAGTTTTTCAACTGGTGGACTGAGAGAAAGATGGCCAAGGAGATGGAATCACTGGAATTCGAACTCTGATCCTGCAGGTGCTTCACTCGTTGAAGCACCTCTCTATACATACGCCGGTCTTTACCGGCAGACTCGAAGGTCCCAGGAGATGGAAAGAATAAAAACCGGAAAAGGAGGTAAGGGATAATGGCAATGAAGTTTGAAAAAAAGGAAGAGGGAAGGTATATGCTGGATGTAACGGGGTATGTA
>WFTX01000309.1 GCA_015485235.1 Nitrospirota bacterium
ATCCCAACGCCGGGCGGACTCCCCTTTCAGATGACAGGGGGTGCCCTTCTCCTGATCTATCTTTCAGGATGGCTTTTCACGGCAAGGAGAATGCTGCCCGGACTTATATCCGCCGGGCTGGCACTCTCGCTTATTCTCTTTTCCGTATACAAAAACCACGAGGCTCCTCTGACAATCACTTTTCTCGATGTGGGGCAGGGAGACTCAGCCCTGATCGAGACCTCGTCAGGAAAGGCCGTGGGAGTAGATACCGGCAATACCGGGAAGGAACTCATTGAGTACACCCGTTACAGGGGCAAGAGACTGGACCTGCTCATACTGAGTCATGGCGGGAGGGACCATGCAGGCGGAACATACGATGTCATCCGGGAATTCCGGCCCCGTGAGGTCTGGGACAACGGATTCATCCAGTACAGGGGGATGCCATCCGGTATCCGGATCAGGCATCTGAAGAGGGGTGATATCCTCTCCGATGGGAAAACAGAGTTCCGGATACTCCATCCCTCAAAGGAATACTACACCCGGTTCGGCGATGATGAAAACAACCACTCCCTTGTCTTCCGGTTCTCTGAACCCGGCCTTTCCGCACTATTCACCGGGGATCTTGAATCAGATGGTGAGGAGTCCATCCTCCGCACCGGGACAGACCTTCACAGTACAATCCTCAAGGTTGGCCACCACGGGAGTTACACATCAACGGGCAGGGCCTTTCTGAAGGGGGTATCACCAGCCCTGGCCGTAATAAGCGTCGGGAGAGGGAATCCCTACGGCCATCCCCACAAGAGTGCTCTCCGGAGGCTCAGGGATACGCCACTGCTGAGAACAGACCGGGACGGGGCTGTAAGGATAAGGCTGCACAGGAATGGACAGATTGAACTCAGCAGGTACAAGGACTGGATGCTCAGGAGACTGGAAGGCCTTTCCCTTGAGGCAGAGATGCGAAACCTCAGAAACCTGTTCCTTCCCTGGTAGGAACCCATGCTTCGACCACTTTCCATTTGAGCCTCTCCTTCTCAAGGGTCAGGACCACCGAGTCCGGGAAGCCCTCACTGCCAAGGAGATATGATTCCCTGCCATCTGTTATTGTTCTGACTGTGAGGTTGAACCTTGCCTCAGCCTTCTTCTCATCCACCTTTATCCGGAGCGAGGAAATCTCTATCTCAAAGGAATCAACCCTCTCGAAGAGGGACTTGAAGGTCTCCTTCAGATAGAGATAGGAGAACCCGTATCTGTCCCTGTAGTTATACGAGACAGGAGACATCACTCCGTCAAGATCCTTTCTCATGGCCGCCTCCCTCCCTTCGTAGATAAGATTTCTTATCCGCTTCCTGTCAGAGGGAAGGACCATGTATAAAATAACAGGGAGGGCTATAACAATAGTTATAACTGCTATGAGTTTTTTCATCTTGTTAAAAAAGGGAGGCCGGACCTTGAAGGTCCGGCCTCCTCTGTAAGAAATTCTCTCGTTTTTAATCAACCACCGGGAGCCTGGAAAGGGCCTCCTTTATCTTCTCCTCTGGATACTCGTAATCAACGAGCTTGCCATCATGATAGTCTGCATAGGCCTGGAGGTCGAAGAGGCCGTGGCCGCTCAGGTTGAAAAGTATTGTCTTCTCCTTCCCCTCCTCCTTGCAGTTTATCGCCTCGTCAATGGCTCCCCTGATCGCATGGGCGGTCTCAGGGGCAGGGATTATCCCCTCAGCCTGGGCGAACTGCAGTGCAGCCTCGAACACGGTGGTCTGGGGATAGGCCTTTGCCTCAATCAGACCGTCATGGTAGAGCTGGCATACAAGGGGAGCATCGGCATGATACCTGAGTCCACCGGCGTGAATGCCCGGCGGGACAAAGTCATGCCCCAGGGTGTACATCATCAGGAGGGGCGTAAGACCCACGGTATCACCGAAGTCATACCGGAACTCACCCTTTGTAAGGGTCGGACATGATGTCGGTTCTACAGCTATAACCCTGAGGTCCTTCCCGTTTATCTTGTCCTGCAGAAAGGGGAAACTTATACCTGCAAGATTGCTCCCGCCTCCGCAGCAGCCGATGATGATATCAGGATAATCACCCACCTTCTCCATCTGTTTCTTTGCCTCAAGCCCTATCACTGTCTGATGAAGCAGGACATGGTTCAGCACAGACCCGAGGGCGTAGTTCGTGTCCCCGTGGGTGGCGGCATCCTCCACCGCTTCTGATATGGCTATCCCGAGACTCCCCGGGCTCTCAGGGTCTTCTGCAAGGATCTTCTGGCCGGCCTGGGTCAGGTTTGTAGGGCTTGCATGGACCTCTGCACCCCAGGTCTCCATCGCAACCCTTCTGTAGGGTTTCTGGTTGTAGCTGACCTTGACCATGTAGACCGTCACATCCATTCCGAAAAGGCTTCCGGCAAGGGCCATGGCAGAACCCCACTGGCCCGCCCCGGTCTCGGTGGCTATCCGCTTTATCCCTGCCACCTTGTTGTAGTAAACCTGTGGAACGGCCGTGTTTGGTTTGTGACTGCCGGCCGGACTTACCCCTTCGTACTTGTAATATATCTTTGCAGGTGTACCAAGGGCGGCCTCAAGACGGTGGGCCCTGTATATCGGGCTCGGTCTCCAGAGTGTATATATGTCAAGAATTTCCTCCGGAATATCTATCCACCTCTCCTGGGAAACCTCCTGCTCGATAAGTGCCATGGGGAAAATGGGAGAAAGGTCGTCAGGCCCTGCCGGCTGCTTTGTCCCCGGATGAAGAGGGGGCTTTGGAAGGTTCGGCATGTCAGCCATTATGTTATACCACTTCCTTGGGATCTCCTTCTCCGAAAGTTCAATCTTTGTCTCCTTCATGATACCTCCCTGTTATTTAGATTGGATGCTATCAATTATACCAGATTTCTCCAAAAAGCTCCCTTATCTTCCCTCCGATATCTCCTGCAGACATCAGCGTGGTACCTATCAGGAGGGCATCCACCCCGAGCCCGGCCATCATCACCACATCCTGGGGGGAGGATATCCCTGACTCGCTCACGACCGTTGTCCCCTCGGGTATGAAGGGAAGAAGATCCCTGGTAGTTGCAAGATTTATCTCCAGTGTGGTGAGGTCCCTGTTGTTTATCCCGATGACCTTCTGAGCCAGGTCAAGGGCCGCCTCAAGCTCATCCGTGTTGTGCACCTCGTAAAGGACCCCCATCCCCAGTTCAGAAGCAAGGCCTGAAAGGTCCTCTGCATGCCCCCTCTCAAGGGCTGCGCCGATCAGCAAAACAGCATCTGCCCCGTATGCCCGTGCCTCGTAAATCTGGTATTCATCTATGATAAAGTCCTTCCTGAGCACGGGGAGCCCTGATACCTCTTTTGCAACCGGCAGGTAATCAAGCGACCCCTGAAAGAAGTCCTCCTCTGTCAGCACAGAGAGTGCCGAGGCCCCATTGCTTCTGTAAACCCCGGAAATCTCTTTTACATCAAAATCAGACCGGATCAGTCCCTTTGACGGGGATGCCTTCTTGAGTTCGGCAATGAGTTTCAGAGCCTCTCCCTTTCTGCGCATAACGGCAGCCCTGAAGTCCCGTGGGGGCTCTGCATCCCTTGACCGCGCCATCACCTCGCGGAGAGGCAGGGCGGCCTTCCTCTCCAGGAGTCTCTCCTTACGTCTCTTTACTATCTCATCAAGCAGACTCATTTCGTAGTCCCTGTCCCAATAAATGCAAAAAACCCGGATTGAGAGATTCCTGGGTGCCTTGTGCGGCAACACTCTTTACTCACCAACCCCACCCGCCTTACTGAAAAAAATCTTCAATTCAGGTTATAAAGATAGCATAAAATCCGGTTCAGGGGCAAAGAAAAACCGATGACACAGATCCCTGCAGGAAAATGTCAGGACCATCATCCCTCAAGCTGACACATCAGTGAAACACCGGATTTGAGGATGACAAGGTGAAAGTCAATGAACTGAGGTGATCACCCCTCCGCCGACCACAGTCTCTCCGTCGTAAAA
This sequence comes from Nitrospirota bacterium, assembly GCA_015485235.1. GTDB lineage: Bacteria > Nitrospirota > Thermodesulfovibrionia > Thermodesulfovibrionales > JdFR-85 > WFTX01. Next base: position 3,970 of record WFTX01000309.1, read on the forward strand.
AACGGCTGCCTGTCCAGGGGCAGGTCCCCACTGGGGCTGGTCAAAGGTCAGCCGTGCCCTGTCTCCTCCATCGAGCACTTCAAGCCTTGCCGGCTCATCCTTCATCATGGACCGGATCTTTGCAGTAACCTCTTCAACGGGCTCTTCAATCCAGTTCAGTTCAGAGACCACAACCTCTTTACTGAAGACTTCATCCCTGTATCCGACATACACGACGTTTTTCTCCGGATCGAGCCTGGTCACATACAGGGGTTCCCCCCAGGCTATGTTGAGCCCCCGGCGCTGACCGATCGTGAAGTTGAACAGGCCTTCATGCCTCCCTATCTCATCTCCGTCCGGTCCGATCACAGGACCCGGCTTCACTGCATCCGGGATCAAGGTCCTGATAAAACAGGCATAGTCATCTTCAACAAAGCATATCTCCACGCTCTCGGGCCTGTTTCTTCAGGGGAGCGAGAGTTCACTGGCATTCTCC
>WFTX01000310.1 GCA_015485235.1 Nitrospirota bacterium
GATGTGTATAAGAGACAGGTTATAAAGAGTCTTGAGTTTCTTAAAAAACTGGGGTTCATATGATTGGATTGAGGATATAGCCTCCACTGGAAGCAGATCTCAAACTGACCAATTTTTGCACAATGACCAATGACGGCCTTCAGGCTAAGGTCAAGGCCGAGCAACCCAACAACTTAGTTACTTGATGACTAATGACCAATTTACCAATACACCAATACACCAATATACCAATATACCAATATACCAATAACTATCACCTTGAATGAAGAGATTCCTTCTCATAAACCCCTGGATTCATGACTTTGCAGCCGTAAACATGTGGGCAAGGCCCCTGGGGCTCCTGAAGGTTGCAGAACTCCTCTCCGGAACCGGTGCCGAACTCCGGCTGATAGACTGTCTTGATTCCTTCCGGCCAAGGCGTTTCAACATGGGGAAATACAGGAAGAGCCCCATACCAAAACCCGGGGTCCTGAAGGATTTTCCAAGGAAATATTCCCGCTACGGGATCAGCCCCGGGGAATTCAGGGAAAGGCTGAGAAAGCTCCTCCCGGCAGATGCAGTCCTGGTAACCTCCATAATGACATACTGGTATCCCGGCGCCTTTGAAGCAATCAGGATAGTTAAAGAACTCAGCCCGTCCACCCCGGTTCTGCTTGGCGGTATATACCCAACCCTCTTTCATGATCACGCCAGAAAGCACTCCGGGGCTGATATGGTAATTGCCGGCAGGGCAGAGGAGGCTCTGCCATCCGTTCTTGAAAGTCTCGGTATTGAACCCGGACCGGTAAAAACAGCCCTCCCCTGGTACAGACTGGGACTCTACGAAAACTTCCGCTACAGCCCTCTTCTCACATCAACGGGCTGTCCCTTCCGGTGCAGTTACTGTGCTTCATCCGCTCTTCAGCCCCTGTTCAGACAACGCCCCATGGACTCGGTAATACAGGAGGTGATGGACCTTTCCGGCCTCGGCGTGGAGGACATTGCCTTCTATGACGATGCCCTCCTTTTCCGACCGGAAGAGCATATCAAGCCCCTTCTCAGGGAGATAACAGAAAGAAAGATCCCCATCCGTTTTCACACCCCCAACGGCCTTCATGCCCGGTATCTTGATCAGGAAACGGCCAGGCTCATGAGGCAGGCAGGCTTCGTAACCCTCAGGCTGAGCCTTGAGACCAGCCTCCCCCATCGTCAGAGGGAGACAGGCGGAAAGGTCTCAAACGACGAACTCCTGAGGGCCATAGCCTTCCTGAAAGAGGCAGGGTTTACAAAGCAGAACATAGGCGTTTATCTGATGTACGGCCTTCCGGGACAGCCCCTTGATGAGGTCCGGGAGGGAGTGAGATTCCTGATGGATCAGGCTGTGAGGGTCCATCTTGCCGAGTTCTCCCCCATCCCCGGGACTCCCTGCTGGGATGAACTGATCAGGAAAGGAACAATCCCTCCTGATATTGACCCCCTTCTTACAAACAACTCCGTCTATTCAAGGCTCTTTGCAGGATACGACCCTGACGGGATCCAGAAACTCAAGGATGAGGTGACGGAATACAACAGACTCCCCTGAAAAACTTGCACTTGCGAAGTGCAAGTTTTCTGGATTACTTCAAGACACAAATGTAAGGCGTCTGGTTGTCTGAAAAAACTCATTGAAGAGGAATTAATTGAGATGTGTAGAATAACTGTCGATTTTCAGGTTAATTCCCCAGTCAGTATCAGGTTAATTACCCACTTTTTCCACAGGTTAAATTATAGAACTCATCCGGCAGAGATGTCTACCGGACTGCACAAATATCAGGCACCTCCTTTCTGGCCACCCCATGTCAGGGGTTGTCTTTGCCTCCGATAGCCGCTTACAGGGCAAATGAGAAGGCCGTTTTTTTCTCTACACCGGCTTTTTAGGGTCATCGCACCTGTTTGTCCTGTTTCGGTAGGATTCTCCGGTCATCACGATCTGATGGGCGTTGTGGGCTATCCTGTCCATTATCGAGTTTGCGATGATGGGATCAGGAAACAGTCCATGCCAGTCCTCTATGGCACGGTTGCTTGTAAAGATTGTTGATCTCTTCATGTACCGTTCACTTATAACCTCGTAGAAATCGTCCGATTGTGCCGGGCTCAGCGGTTTCAGACCGAAATCATCTATTATGAGAAGCTGTATTGATGTATACCGCTTCATCCTCTCCTGAATGCTGTTGTCTGCACGCCCTCCGTTTAAGTACCGGAACATCTTTATTGCCTTTGTGAAGATCACGTCATAGCCCATTCGGCAGGCTATGTGCCCCAGTGCCTGGGCTATGTGGGTCTTCCCTACCCCCACAGGGCCCATCAGAAAGATGTTTTCACCCCTCTCTATATAGGCACAGTTCATAAACTGCTTTATCCTCTTTACCGGCACTCCCGGATTGAAGGTGAAGTCAAACCCCTCAATGGTCTTTTCTTCTTCA